>JACPVD010000004.1 GCA_016191895.1 Chloroflexota bacterium
GCCCACAGCCATGTCCGCCCCGGTAATCACCATTAATCCCATGATGCAACGCGGTCAAACGGTCACGCTTGCGGCGGGCGATGTGTTTGTAGTTTCCCTTCCGCCGGGCTACTCTATATGGACGGTTAATTTTGCCGGTGAAATTATCCAGCCATTGACTCCAGCCGAAAAGATGAGCGAGCCGGGTCCACAGGGATGGCTGTTTCAGGCGGTTGCCGCCGGCCAAACCGATATCCGCCTGACCGCGCCCGCGCCAGCCTGTGCCCAGCCGCCATGTCCGCCGGCCGCACCGGTTACATTTGTGTTCACGATCGAAGTCAAGTAATTTTCGGAGTCCAAAGTCTCCAGACTTTGGGCTCCAGTTTATTGTGGAGGGTAGGAAAAATGCGCAACCATTGGATCGCTTTTTGTTTATCGGTAATTATTCTCTTTACAAGCGCATGTGGTCAAAAGAAAACCCAGCCTGTCAGTTTCATGGTGTTTGGCGAGCCGGCAGAATTGAAAGCGTACCGGGATCTTGTCGCCGCTTTCGAAGAAGAACATCCGCAGATTCCCATTGAATTGATTCACATTCCCAGCCAGGGCGATTATCGCAAACGGCTGGCGGCGGACCTGGCCGGCGGCGAACCCGCCGATGTGGTGTTGATCAATTACCGGCGTTTCGCCGGGCTGGCGGTCAAGAATGTCCTTGAACCCTTGGGGCCATACCTCGAAACATCCGGCTCGATCACCTACGACGATTTTCAGGCCATCTCAATACGCGCGTTTTCGATCAACGACCAGGTGGTTTGCATTCCCCAAAACGCTTCGAGTTTGGCGGCCTATTACAACAAGAATCTTTTCGACGCGGCGGGACTCACCTACCCCGAAGCCGGCTGGACGTGGGATGATTTTATCTCCGCCGCAAAAGCATTGACCCTTGACGCAGATGGCGATGGAGTCATCGATCAATACGGCGCAGGCGTCGAACCGACGTTGATTCGAGTCGCGCCGTTTATATGGCAAAATGGCGGCAGGGTAAGCGTCGGCAATACGCTCATGCTCACCGAACCGCTCGAATTGGAAGCAATTCAATGGTTTGTGGATTGGCAGGTAAAATATCACATCGCGCCGGATGCGGTGGCGGAAAAAGCGGAGAACAGCGAGAGCCGCTTCGTCAACGGGCGCATGGCAATCTATTTCAACAGCCGCCGTTTGGTTCCCACCTTCCGCGAAATCACCGCCTTCGATTGGGACGCCGCCCCCCTCCCCATTGGCAGAAGCGAAGCCGCCGTTCTTCATTCCGACGCCTATTGCCTGACCGCGGCAAGTCAAAACAAGTACAACGCGTGGACGTTCATCGAATTTGCAAACTCCGTCGATGGGCAAACAATTGTCTCCCAAAGCGGGCGCACCGTGCCATCGTTGATTCAAGTTGCCGAGTCGAATGCGTTTCTTGATCCGAACGCGAAGCCGGCAAACAGCCGCGTGTTTATCGATGCGATTCCGTTTATCCTGCGCCTGCCGCAACATCCCAACTGGGCTGAGATCGAGGAAATCTGCGACGAAGAATTGCAACGCGCGTTTTACGGAGATGCTTCCGTGTTCGATGCGATGAAGTCAGCCGTCGAACGCGCGCGCCCGTTGTTCACTGAAAATGAATAACTCACTGAGCAAAGTCGAAGCGCAGGTGCATATCATCAATGAATAAAACATATCGCGCTTCTTTGACATTAATGCTCGCGCCGTATCTTCTCGGCGCGGTCGTCCTGATAGGATTGCCCGCCCTGCTTACATTGGCGCTGTCATTCTTCCGTTACGACGGCGTCTCCGCGCCGGTATGGGTTGGGGGGTTTAACTATCGGGTTGCGCTGGCAAACCCGGTGGATGTATTGTTTCCCATTTCGATTTCCAATACGTTGTACTTCGTAGTCTTTGCCGTGCCTGTCCGTTTGCTGGGCGCGTTATCGCTGGCGTTATGGCTCAATCGCCGCGGTCAGGGCGTGGGCTTGTATCGCGCCGCCGTGTACCTGCCCACCATCATTCCCGATGTGGCTTACGCATTAATATGGATGTGGGTCTTCAATCCGTTGTATGGCCCGCTGAATTTAATCCTGAACGCAATCGGTCTCCACACGCCCGGCTGGCTTGCCGACGCGAAATACGCAAAGGTGGTTTTTGTAACGATGACGGCTTTTCAAATCGGCGAGGGATTTGTCGTATTGCTTGCGGGTCTGCAAAATATTCCGCGCGAGTATTACGCCTCCGCCGCCATCGATGGCGGAAATGCGTGGCAGCAATTCCGCCACATCACATTGCCCCTGCTTGCGCCCTGGCTTTTCCTGCTCGCCCTGCGCGATACCATCTTCAGCAGCCAGAATATGTTTACCGCCAATCTCATCATGACCGGCGGCGATCCGTATTATTCGACCCTGTTTGCGCCGCTGTTGATCTACGAAGAGGCGTTCGATCGAATGCGCTTCGGCCCCGGCGCCGCCATGACCGTTTTGCTGGGACTCGTCACCGCCGCGTTGATCGGGCTTGCGTTATCCATCGTCGGCAATTGGGGAGAATCCGATGCGGACTAAATCCGGGATTCTTCGCTCGATCGGATTTCACGCCCTCTCGATTCTGATCTCGGCCTTGTTCGTGTTACCATTAATTTGGATGTTTTCCGCGTCTCTTCGACAACCGGGCCTGCCCCCGCCTCGAGGAGTGGAGTGGCTCCCGAATCCTTTGACGTGGTCGAACTACCCCCGCATCTTCCACATCCTCCCGTTTGGACAATATCTCCTCAACTCACTCATGGTCTCTATTATCGCTGTGCCGCTGACGTTGGTCACAGCCTCGCTGGCGGGGTTTGCGATGGCGCAATCAAATCGTCGCTGGCAGAATCGTTTTATCGCGCTTTCAGTGTTTTTGCTCATTGTCCCCGCCGCCGCGGTATGGGTCGCCCGCTTTATCCTTTTTCGTTCTTTGGGGTTATTCGACTCACATGCCGCATTACTGGCTCCCGCCATGATGGGATCAAGCCCGCTGTTCGTGTTGTTGTTCTTCTGGAGCTTTCGCCGCATTCCCTACGATCTTTATGAAGCCGCCCGCATGGACGGGGCCAATCCGCTGGAAATTTGGTGGCGCGTGGCCTTGCCTCTCTCCACCGCCACGGTGACGGTTGTCAGCATCCTCGCTTTTTTGTTATATTGGAGCGACTTCACCACGCCATTGTTTTATCTCAAATCACAGTCTCTCTATACCCTGCCCGTCGGCTTGCGTCAGTTACAGGAATTGGACCGCTCCAACTGGCCTCTGCTTTTGTCTGCATCAATGGTGATGACCCTGCCAGCAGTGATTCTATTTGCGATCGTCCAGCGTTTCTTTTTACCAGAAGACCGGCTTGTCGGAATCTATGGACAGTGATTTTTATTCATTCAGGAGGCCGCCATGTAACCCGCTTCCATTCAACAAATTGGGGTGTGGGGAGTATTGAGC
>JACPVD010000064.1 GCA_016191895.1 Chloroflexota bacterium
TCGAGTTCCATGAATGGGACGTTCTGTCCCTGCAGACGCCTTGCGATATTGCGGAAAGCCTGCCCCGCGCGGCTTTTTCCGTCTGTGACAACGGGCGCGCCGCGATTCGATCCGACGATGACCGATTCATCCTCAGGCACAACCCCGATCAACTGAATGCCAAGCAGATCGAGCACATCTTCAGGCGAAAGCATGTCGTTATTTTTCACCAATGTCGGATTCAATCGATTCAAGATCAGGGATGGACTCCCTTTTTCCTCGGCCTCCAAAATTCCAACCACGCGATCCGCATCGCGCACCGCACTGACCTCGGGATTGGTCACCACCAAAACGCGGTCTGCGGCGGCGATGGCGTTTCGGAAGCCGCGTTCAATGCCCGCAGGCGAGTCGATGATGACGAAATCAGTATCAAGCCGAAGGTCCTTGCAGATGCGCACCATGTCTGAAGGTGAAACGGCGTTTTTGTCGCGGGTTTGCGCAGCCGGTATCAGGTACAAATCGGGAAGATGTTTGTCGCGAATCATGGCCTGCTTGAGTTTGCAACGCCCCTCGATCACATCCACGATATCGTAGACGATGCGATTTTCAAGTCCCATGATGACGTCGAGATTGCGCAGGCCGATATCGCCATCGATGCACACGACCTTCCTGCCATCGGCGGCAAGCGCGGTGGCAAGGTTTGCAACAGCAGTGGTTTTTCCCACGCCGCCTTTTCCAGAGGTAACGGTAATCACTTGAGCGGTCATATGGTTTCCTGTTCGCGCAAATTTCTACATTTTGCTCAAAATATTTTGAATGCAAGGCCGCGAAGACGCAAAGTTCTTTTTCTTTGCGCCTTCGCGTTAAATCTTTCGATGTCGAGAAAGCGGCACTTTAAGTTAATTACTGATGTTACGCACCGTCCCGAAGGTTTGAGCAGAAAACAGGCTTGGTTAGAGAAAACCTTCGGGACGTTCGCGGAAGGTGAGTTAATTAACCAGCATGCCACAATTCGGCCTGCAAACGTCCTTCGCTGTTGATGGTGGCGATCTCGGGCCGCGGGTCTTTCTGCGGTTTGAGCATTGCCGAGACCTCATCTGCAATGCGGAGTTGCGTGGCCGAAAGATCAAGCGCGCAGATGACAGCAGAGCGGTCACCTTTTGCTCCTGCATGAATCATACCCCGCACCCGCCCCCACACAATGACGTTTCCCTCGGCCACGATCTCCGCGCCCGCATTGACGTCTCCCATCACCACCACATGGCCGGGGAATTCAACGCGCTTGCCGGAACGCAGTGTCTTGCTGATGAACAAAGCCGTATCCTGCGAAACGCCCGTATGTTTCTGTTCTTCGGGGCGCGGCTTGGAAATTCGCGTCGCCAGCCCGAGCAACTGCGAGGTATGTTCCGTCGTCGGCGACTCGCTGATGACCGCCCACAGCGAAACGTTTCGCTCCGAGAGGCGGTCACGCAACTCGACGAGGTCGTTCACCCTCAACGCCTGCGAGCCCACATCCATCGCGAGTCTCGCGCCCTGAAAGAATGCCGGGCGTTCGTCGTTCTGCGAAACCAACGCCGCGCATTGATCGTCCCAGAGCGCGTCTGAAAACGTCGCCAAAAGGCCGTCGCGGATTCCTTTGATCTGAACAAGAGAAGTGGCCTGGTCCATGGATGGTTCGAACGGAATTATACCTGATGCTTTGGGCAACCAGACTGCGAACACAACCTCGTTCAACCAGCATTTGTACTGCCGGTTAAGAAAGCGAAAATGTTTTGGCATCAAATTGTCATGCGTGGATTAATGGGCTCGAATGATAATTCGTCGGATGAAACCCCGTGTCCGCGCCTGCCTTTGGCTTGTCTCTGTTTTCCATATCGTCGCATGCGTCGGGACAACGGTTCCGGTCACCGTCGCGCCAGTAGATACGCCGCAAATCATCCACCCCACAACCGCTCCCCAGCCATCCCCATTCATTCAGCCTACACCGGTCAGCGACCCGTCAATTTATGGAAATATCCAAATCAAAGGGGCGCCCGAATTCATAACACAAACCCGCGCCGCGCTTGCGCTGTTGGAGCAAAAAGATACCCACGCCTTCACCAAAGTACAAACGTACGTCGGCATCATCGAGCAGGGAGAACACAGCGGCATGTGGGCATGGGAATTTCCTCCGCGCTACGAAGTGGGTGACGTGACCGCATTCTACAGCGTCACCTGGTACGCCTCCACCATCGCACATGACGCCACACATTCTGAACTCTATGCCCGCTATCAAGCTGAACATCCCGGCGAAACCGTCCCGCCCGAGGCTTTCAGCGGCGTGGAGATCGAAAAGTTTTGCAACGGCTATCAACTCGAAGTGCTAAAACGCATCGGCGCCCCGCAAGCGGAAATTGATTACATGTCCACGCTGGATGGCACCCACTGCGACGTGGATAAGGACGGCGACTGCGATTGGGATGATTATCAAAAACGGGATTGGTGATAGAATACTCAAAGGCCATCGGCCTGCAGCACTTATCAAACGCAAGGATCTCGCCCTGAATGAAATATAACTTCCGCCTGTTTTGGCGCACTTTCTACCGCTCCTTCTTCAACTCAAAAAACACCACCGCCCGCCTCACCCGCAAAAGATTTATTTTTCTCGTCCTGTTCTACCTCGTCTGGCCGCTCGGCAGTTTAATGCACTGGTTGTGTTTCGCGCTCGACGACATCCTCTTCCCCGCATACAAAAACCACCCCATCGAAAAGCCTCTCTTTATCCTCGGGAACCTGCGAAGCGGCTCCACCTTTTTGCACCGCCTGCTTTCGCGGGATACGGAAACCTTCACCAGCCTGACCACATGGGATATTTATCTCACCCCCTCCGTAACGCAAAAGAAGATCACGCAATTCGTGGCGCGGATCGACGATACATATTTCAATCGTACCCTGCACAAACTGCTCTTCAAATTCGACGCCGCCACGCTGGGCAAAATCAAGATTCACCCCATCTCCTTCTTCCAGCCCGAAGAGGACGAGAACATCCACCTGCACATCTGGGACGGATACTTCGTCACCTTCCTCTTCCCGTTCATGGATGAATTCCCCAACTACCAGCATTTCGACGAAGCGCTCACCCACGAACACAAAAAACGCATCATGACCTTTTACCGCTCGATGATTCAGCGGCATATGTATGCGAACGGCAAAAAATATTTCGTGGCAAAGAATCCCGCCTTCAGCGCAAAGATCGAAACGCTGGCCGAATTCTTCCCCGAAGCGCGCATCATCTATCTTGCCCGTAACCCGCTCGATATGCTCCCCTCCACGATTTCATGGATCAATTACGCGCGGCGTCAATTCACCGACCCGGGCGAAGGATATTTCTACATCGACGAAATCGTGGACATGACCCAACACTGGTACAGCCACCCGCTCGAATATCTCGACGCGCATCCCTCCCCCCGACACCTGATCCTGAACTACGACGATCTGATTCTGCGCCCGGAGTCGGTCATCCGCGCGTTCTATGAACAGTTCGGCTACCCGGATAAACCCGGCCTGCCCGTCATCATCGACCGCGCCGTGAAAGAGACGATGTCCTTCAACAGCGATCACACCTACTCCTACGAAGACATGGGCTTTACCCGCGAACAGATCGTCTCGCTGTACCCCAAAGTATTCAAGCGTTTCCACTTCGAAACCCGCGAGCCGTTCGTTGAAAAGGAAAAGGTGTTGATAGTATCTTCTCAATAAATTGGGGGCGGGGTGTTTGGAGCGCGCTTCGCGCGCTCCAAACACCCCGCTTTCCCTTCTTTTTGAAAGTGCGCAAGTTGAAACTTGCGTTACATTGTCTGCCTACGGAAAATACTGTTGCAATAATCTCCCTGCTTCCTTTCCATATACCCCATCGCGATCGGCGTTTAATACATACAGTAATTTATTCCGCGCGGCAGAGCGGTTGCCTTGCGCGAGATACGTCATTGCAAGATGAATGTGCGCGGACAAAAACCCCGGGAAGCGGTTGCTTGCGTCTGACAATATTTTCTCAGCATTGGCGTATCTTCCAGAGGAAAGGTACACCCAGCCCAACGAATCCAGCGCGGAGGGGTCATCCGGCGCGAGTTGCGCGGCTTTTTCCGCGGCGGGCAGGCCGATATCTTCCAGATGCACACTGTTTTCGGCGCAAAACATCCCCAGCAGGCTCCAGTATGTTGGGTCGGTGGGTGCGAGTTCTGTCGCATATTGAAAAGCGGCCAGCGCGGAAACCAAATCTCCGAGTTTCAGGTGGGCGTTTCCAATTTCCACCTGCCAGGCCGGGTTCTGCGGGTCATATTCCGCGGCGAGCAAATACTCGGCCAGCATTTGCGGATACTCTTCCTGACGACGCCAATACAACCCACGCAATGCGCGGACGGTGACAGACGTATGATCGAGAAGCAGGGCGCGATCCAGTTCCACGCTTCCTTCCCCCTTCGACGCGCTCAGGGCGATTTGCTGTTTCGCTTCGCCAAGCCAGGCCCATGCTTCGGCATTTTCAGCGTCAGATTCAATTGCATCCTCGAATGCCGCGATGGATAAATCCCACTCATTGACCAAACCCAGAGCGCGGCCTATCGTCACCTTGCGCTGCGACTCATCGGGCAGTGTGTCGGATACATTCAAGGCGAAGATCAAGGTCTGCGCCGCGGAATCAGTTTCAGGGTCAAGGGCGGATGCGCGAAGCAGGTGAGGAGGAGATTGATGCGGGTCGAGAACAGCCAGCAAGAGTCCGAGTCGATAGTAGGTGTAGGCATCCTCCTGCTTCGAATCCAATGCGAGTTGATTCTGCAAGGCGTCGCGTTCGGCGTTCCAGTTTTTTTGGCGGCGATGGGTTGAGGCGAGCAGGGAAGTAAGTTTCGGAGATGGATACTCGCGCAAGCCTTGTTCTATCGTTTGAATGCCGGCATCGGGATTGCCCAGCGACAAATGAGATTCAGCCAGCACAATCCAACCATCCTCCGAAAGCACGGATGTCCGCTGCAAATATTCGATGGCTTTTTGCGGATCTTCGTTCAGTGCGGAGGCAAGGCCGGCGCGTTCCCATAATTCATTGCGCCAGAAAAAAATATTC
Source organism: Chloroflexota bacterium (assembly GCA_016191895.1). Classification (GTDB taxonomy): domain Bacteria; phylum Chloroflexota; class Anaerolineae; order Anaerolineales; family Villigracilaceae; genus Villigracilis. The sequence continues at coordinate 5,075 of JACPVD010000064.1, forward strand.
GCGGCCTGCTCGAAGGATTGGGCGGCGGCGGCGTAGCGGCGCGCGGAAAACGCATCTTCGGCGCGGCGAATCGCGAACGCCCCGAAGAGGAACATTGCGAGAAAAATTGCCGCAAAGAGGGCGGCAACGACATAAAACGGGCGCGCGATCTTGTGAAGCATTGCAAGGATATTATACGTTGAGCCGCCATATTTTTTTTATGGAACTGGCAGTATAATAACGGCGAGATGAATGCATTCACAGAAATACTCACCACACCCCCGGGAAATCTGATCTACTATATCGCGCTGGCCCTGGTTTCGGCCATTGCGTTCCAACTTTCGTACAACCATTGGCGCGCCAGCGAATTTCCGCAGGCCAAACGTGCCATGCTCGGACTCGGTCTCCTGCTTACGGCGCAGATCGCGATCTTTCTGATCAGTGGGCTGGGCTGGCAAAACCTGATCGACCCGGCCGCGATCCTCCCGCCTGTAGACCGCGCTTTCATCGCCTTCAGCATCATTTGGATCGGCTGGTTGTACGCCTTTCCCGAACCCAATCGTGGATCGGACGCGGCGGCTACGCTTCTGAGTGTATTGATGGCCGCGGGGCTGGGATTGAGTTTATTCACCTGGCAATCGCAACTTGCGGAATTAAGTTACAACCAGACCGCCGACGACCGTTTCTGGCAGGTCGGCTCGATCGTCATTGCGTTGATCGGCATCGTCATCATTTTCTTCCGCAAACCCGACGGCATGTGGAGCGGAGTCATCATGCTTGGGCTTGGAACACTCGGCCATGCGGGACACCTGCTCTTTCCCAACGAGGGAAATTATTCGGGGATTGTGCGGCTTGCCTACATGGCGGCTTATCCGATTTTGCTTACCCTGCCACAGCGTTTTGCAAGTTCGTCCGCGCCCGGCACTCCCACACGAATGGTCGTACCAAAACAGGACTCAAGCGCCGAACGCAGACGATACAGCACCGATCCCAAGACCTTCCATGCAATGCTTGCGCTGGCGGCAGAGACCAACCCGACGAAAATGAGCCAGGCTATCACCCGCGCCATTGCGCAGACCATGCTCTCGGACCTGTGCTTCATGCTTTATCTTACCGACAACAACACACAGATGGTGATCGCCGGCGGCTATGATTTGATCCGCGAAGACAATCTCGACGGCGGTTCGCTCAACAAGAGTTCCATTCCGATGCTGGCGAACTCGCTCCAGCGTGGACGGCCCTTGCGAATGCCGGCCAGCAGCACCTCGGCGGATATCAAGGGGTTGGGCGATATCCTCGGGCTGACGAATCCCGGCCACCTGCTCAGCGTTCCGATCATGACGCCGGAAAAAGAATCGCTGGGCGGCATCCTTTTGCTCTCCCCCTACTCCGACCGCACATGGACGGCGGAAGATCAGGCGTATCTCGCCAACATCGCCACGTCGCTGGTACCGATCATCAAGCGCACCCAAAAGACGAACAAACTCGAGGCGCAGAGCGATGAAGCGCAGAGGTTGATTGCGAATCTCGAAATCCAGGTGCAGGAACTCTCCCAGCAATTGAGCGATGCCCGCGCCCAAAACCAGAAGGGCGGTTCCGTTGCGGAACTGGCGTCGCTGCGGGCGGCACAGGAAGAATCACAGCGCATCATCGAGCAACTGCAGATCGAAAATGGAGAGTTGCGATCGGGCAAAAATCCTCAACCGGTGTTTTCATCCACGCAAGTGGAGCATGAATTAAAGAAAACCCTGCAGGAGGTGGCTCACCTGCAAAATCAGTTGATGGAAGCCAACATGCGCGCGCGCGAACTCGAACATGGGCAGGCCAACACCAAGAGTGTCGAACAGGCCGAGGTCGTCGCCGCGATCGCGCAGGAGTTACGCCAGCCTTTGTCATCCATTGTCGGGTACACAGACCTGCTTCTCGGCGAGTCGGTGGGGATCCTCGGCGCGATGCAACGAAAATTCGTCGAACGGGTGAAGACGTCCACCGAACGCCTGCGCAGTCTCACAGACGACATGGTTCAGATCACCACGCTCGAAACAGACTTGATCGAACTCAAACCCGAACCGGTTGATTTGAACGCCGTGATCGACAATGCCATGTCACAGACCAGTTCACAGGTGCGTGAAAAGAATATATCCATGCATCTTGAATTGCCGAAGAAACTCGCGCCCATCCATGCGGATAAGGAAGCGCTCCAGCAAATTCTCATTCACCTCCTGCAAAATGCCGGGGCAGCGACTCCCATCGAAGGCTCGATCAGGCTCAGGGTCCAGACGCGAACCGAGGAAGAGTCCGAGTTCATCCTGATTCAAGTGACCGACAGCGGCGGCGGAATATCGGCAGACGATATGTCCCACGTATTCACCCGCCTGTACCGCGCCGATAACGCCCTCATCCAGGGGGTCGGCGATACGGGCATTGGCCTCTCCATCGCAAAGACATTGACCGAAGCCCAACATGGCCGCATTTGGGTGGAGAGCGAACAGGGCGCGGGCGCGACCTTTAGCGTGCTGTTGCCCATCGCGGTCAGTAAAGAAAAAAAAACAAAGGTTAAGGGAAAGAAATAATGCAGGAGTCGCGCGGTTTTTTAAACGCGCTTTTGGCGGCCCTGATATCCATTGGATTGATCCTCGGAGCGCTGTCCATTTCGCTTGTGGAATTTGCCCCCCAAGCCGCATCCACCGCGACCGATTTCCTGCTCCCCTCTCCCGCACCGCTTACGGCCACACCGACGGCGATTCCGACTCTCACATCAAACATTCAACCCGCCCCAAGCCTTACCCCCACATCGACAGACACCCCCGTTCCGCCGGCTTCATGCCAGCCGCCATCCGGATGGACTCAGATCGTGATTCAAGCCGGCGAAACGCTGGATACGATCGCATCCCGTTACCGAATCAGCGCGGACGAATTGCGCCGCGCCAACTGTTTGCTGAGCGATAATCTTGTGACAGGGACGATCCTATACGCGCCGCCGGGGATCATCAGCACATCTGTCATGTGTGTTCAAGGCGCGGTGGGATGGGTAAAGAGTTACAACGTAAAACCCGGCGACACTCTGTATTCCATCGCGACCAATCATTACACCACCGCGAATCTCTTGAAAAGCGTAAACTGCCGCGTCAGCGATTTGATCCTGCCCGGCGACATCCTTTGGGTTCCGAATGTCTCCACGCGCACGCCGCAACCGACTCCATTGCCGGGGAACACCGTCACGCCACAACCCACCCTGCCGCTCACAGAAACCGCCCTTCCGTTTACCGTCACGCCGTCGCCGACCTCTACGCCTGTGCCCGATACGCCAACACCGACAAACACACCGGCGCCAACGCCAACATCCACCCCAGCGGCCTTTCCGACGTAAAGATTCATATCAAAAAGGAGGTGTGGGGTGTTTTGAGCGCGCTTCGCGCTCAAAACACCCCACACCCAATTTATGTAGATGAAATCATTTTTTTTCCCATGCCTTCGTGTCTCCGTGGTTCAGGCATTTTTCTTTGCCATCCTCCTCTCCGCCTGCGGAGGGACTCCGCAAAGCATTGCGCCGTCCCAGCCGTTTGTGTTGATCACATCCGCGCCAAATCCGTCCCCCACGCCAACTCCGTTTCAGCCATCGCTTTACACGCCCACCCAGCCATCGCTCGCATCCTATGCAATTGACACGCCCACACCGGAGCAAATCCTTCCCACCGAAACGCCATCGCCCACGCCGCTTCCGCCGATCGAAACCACCGCCACCGCCGACTTCAATCAACTCTTCCCCACCGTCGCCGCGCCGCCGGTCGTTCAGCCTCCGATTGCCACAAATCCCGCTCCCCTGCCGGAACTCACAAGCAACGAAACGATCAACTTCCTGCTCATCGGCTCGGATAAGCGCCCCGGCTCCTCCTACCGCACCGACACGCTGGTGATTGCCATTGTCTGGCCGAAAGATGGGCAGGTCTCGCTGATTTCGATTCCGCGCGATTTGTGGATTTATATTCCCACCGTCGGCATGCAACGCATCAACACCGCCTATCAAAGCGGGGAGATCGGCGATTATGTCGGCGGCGGTCCCGGCCTGCTGAAAGACACCATCGCGTACAATCTCGGCATACGCATCGACCACACAGCCATGGTCGAGTTCGACGCCTTTCGCCGCATCGTGGATACGCTCGGAGGAATCGAAGTGCCGGTCTCATGCGCCTACACCGACTGGCGACTGATCGATCCATCCTACGACCCTGAAAACGAAAACAACTGGTGGTTGTACACCGTCGGCCCCGGGCAGGTCCATATGGATGGAGACCTTGCGTTATGGTATGCGCGCTCACGCTCAAAATCCAGTGACTTCGATCGCGGCCGCCGTCAGCAGGAAGTGTTACGCACGATCTTCGCCAAAGCCCTGCAAACCGACACCTTCAACAAAATCCCGCAACTTTACAACGACTTCTCCAGCACGGTCATCACCGACCTCGGCCTGACGGACATGCTTTTGCTTTCACCCTATGCCGTCAACTTTACCAACGCAAACATCCGCGGCTATTACATCCGCCCGCACTACGTCACATAATGGACAACGCCCGCCGGCGCCGCCGTCCTTTTGCCGAACGAAGCCGAACTGGGTCAAATGCTCATCGAAGCAACGACCCTCTCCCCGTACGCAGTGGAACGCAAGTCCATCACCATCGAAGTACAAAACGGTTCGCCATCCGACACTTGGGATGCCCTCGCCGCATCCCGACTCAATTACGCCGGTTACGAAACAATCATCTCGACTGCCGACCGCCGAGACTACGCCAACTCAGTGCTTTTGGATTTCACCCCCGGGCAGGATTCGACTCAACAGCAGACGATCCTTTCGACCCTCGGCCTGTTCTCCGCAAATGTGATTTCCCTCCCCGACGCCAACAGCCCCGTGCAATACCGCGTCATCATCGGCCCGGAATATCAACTATGTTTCCAGCCGCAGGATTTATCGCATTAGGAACGCGCGTCTCCGATTTACGTTACAAAACCGTCTTCGCCTCGTTCCACAGGGCGTCCATCTCTTCCAGCGCCATATCCGATAGATTCCGTCCCTGTTTTTTCGCGCCCTGCTCCACATACCCGAAACGTTTCTTGAATTTTATATTCGTCCCTCTCAGCGCAGACTCGGCGTCCACTTTGCGCCAGCGCGCGAGATTGACCAGCACAAAGAACAGGTCGCCCAATTCCGCGGTTACTTCTTCGAGATTTTGCGCCCCCTTGATCTCTTCGATCTCCTCGCGGATTTTATCCAGCACGCCTTCTATTTCAGGCCAGTCAAAGCCGACCCGGGCGGCGCGATCCTGATATTCCTGCGCCTGTGAAAGCGCCGGCAGCGCCGCGGGGATTCCATCCAGCAAGCCCTTTTCGTTTTGGCCTTTGTCCTTGCGCTCGGTTTCCTTTAACTTTTCCCAATTAGCCAGCACACCGTCTACACCGTCCAATTTCAGGTCGCCGAATACATGCGGATGCCGCCGCACGAGTTTCGATGAGATTCCCTGGATCACCTGGCTGATGTTGAACTGCCCTTCTTCGATGGCAATTTGAGATTGTAAAACAATCTGCAACAGCAAATCGCCGAATTCCTCGCGCATGTCGGGGAAATCGCCCGAGTCGATGGCGGAGATGGCCTCGTAGGATTCTTCCAACAGATGCTTGCGCAATGATTCGTGGGTTTGCTCTTTGTCCCACGGACAGCCGTCTTCCGGCGCGCGCAAATGCGCCACGATCTCGGCGAATGATTCGAAGGAAGTCCCCTCGCCCAACGACGGAATATACAGGCAGGTTGAAAGTTGAAAGTCGAAGATTGAAGGTTGAAGGTCGCCAAGACTTTCAACTTGTGACTTTTGACCTTCAACCAAGGTAATTTCATGTTCCCTCGGATAAACCGCCAGCAACACTTTCTTCACCTGCAAGGCCAATTCAGGCGAATCGACTCCAACCAGCAGGGCAGGCATATCGGGCGGAAAGGGAGGATAATGTTTGAGCGAAAGACTCTGCGCTTCGAGCAGGGTCAAGCCCGGGGGCGGATCGATGCGAAGTGCGTCAAATGCGGAAGAGACAAGGTTGAAGTCCATATCATTCTCCGTTGTTAAATGCGTAATCCGTAATTCGTAACTCGTAAATAATTACGGATCACGCATTACGGATTCGCTAAAATCCTGTTGAAAGGGATTAACGCTTGGTGTACGTGGGAGCCTTGCGGGCTTTCTTGAGGCCGGGCTTCTTGCGTTCCTTGACGCGGGCGTCGCGGGTGAGCAGGCCTTTCTTGCGCAGGGCGGGTGTCCAGTCGGCGTTGATGATCTGGAGCGCGCGGGCAATGCCGAGGCGGACGGATTCGGTCTGGCCGGTGGTGCCGCCGCCGTTCACTTTCACGCTCACATCGTATTTCGCGGCTTCCTGACCCACCGCGCCGAACGGGCGCATGATATCTTCGATATCACCCATGCGGGTGAAGAAGGCCGCGCCTTCCTTTTCGTTGACGGTGAACTTGCCGCTGCCGGTCGTCAAACGCACGCGGGCGATGCTTTCCTTGCGGCGACCAATGCCTTCATAATATTGAGCCATATTCGCTTACCTCTTATTCCGATACTTTCGGGGTTTGTACCTGGTGCGGATGATCCGGGCCAGCGTATATCTTCAGGCGCTTGAGCGTGGCGCGCCCCATGCGGTTGTGCGGGAGCATGCCCCATACGGCGTCGCGCAAGGCGCGGTCGGGATGCTGGGCCAATTGGTCGCGCAGGGAGATGCTCTTCAAACCGCCCGGGAAACCGGAGTGGGCATAGTAGACCTTGCTTTCCAGTTTGCTGTTGGTTTTTGTGCCGGTCACGGTCACCTTTTCGGTATTGACCACCACCACAAAATCGCCCATTTCCACGCCGGGCGTAAAGCTGGGTTTGTGTTTGCCAAGCAGGATGTGCGCGATGCGCGCGGCAAGGCGGCCGAGGTTTTGCCCTTCGGCGTCGATGACAACCCAGTCGCGCTGAATTTCAGCGGCTTTCGGATAATATGTTTTCTGTTGCACTTTCGTCACTCCATTTTTATATTGCGTATGACGCGTTCTCCAACGCATCCGCCAGTATAAGAGAATGCCGGCTACGCTTGTTGTGATCCGTACGTTACCTCGACCAGCGTCAACCCGTGCGCGGGAGCCAGCCCGGAGGGAAGCCTCGCCTGTTTCGATAAGGCCATTTGGACTCTCTCCAGTGACAGTTTTCCGCGCGCAAGGGATACCTGCGCAAACACCAGTCTTCTTACCATGCGATATAAAAACGCATCTGCCTCAACCTCGAACTGCCACTCGCCATCGGGCATTTTCTTCCATTCGGCTTTTGTCACCGTGCGGGTCGTCGTGCCCTTCGGCGTGATCGGCGAACCAAAGGCGGCGAAGTCATGTGTGCCAGGGAAGAGTCCTGCATTTTGTTGAAGGGCATCCTCGTTTATCGCAGGCCAGACTCGCCACAAAAATTTCTCGCGTAACGGGTCGCGAATCGGGGCTGTGAACAGGCGGTAACGATAGCGGCGCGAGGTTGCGTCGAAGCGCGGGTGGAAATCGGCCGGGGCCGGGGTCAGACTCTGTATCGCCAGGTCAGGCGGCAGGTCGGCATTGAGCGCGCGAAGCAGTTTGTCTGTCGAATGCGCCCATTCAAAGTCGAATGCGGCGACCTGTCCTGTTGCGTGAACGCCGCTATCCGTCCTCCCGGCCATGACGATTGTCCTGCCAGCCCAGCCGAGGTTGCGCAAGGCTCTTTCGAGTTCACCCTGCACAGTTCGGGAGTTTGCCTGCACCTGGCTTCCGGCAAAGCCGGAGCCGTCGTAGGCAAGGATCATTTGGTAACGTGCCATGGTTAGAGATTAGTTACCAGAGATTGGAGACTAGTTATCTAGTATCCAGTCATCTAGTACCTATTCATCTAATCTCTATTCCTCTACTAACTCAAGAACCACCATCTCAGCCGAGTCGCCGCGGCGGGGGCCGAGTTTCATTACGCGGGTGTAACCGCCGGGGCGGGTGGCAAAGCGCGGGGCGATCTCGTCGAACAATCGCTTGATGATCTGATTGTCGCCAAGTTTGGAAATGGCGAGTCGGCGCGCGTTGAGTTTCTCAACGTCACTGCCATTTGCGCTGTTGCGGGCAAGCGTGATCAGGCGTTCGGCCTCGCCGCGAATGGCGGCGGCTTTAGCCTCGGTGGTTTGAATCCGCTCGTGGGTAAAGAATTGTTTGATCAGGTTGCGCCGCAACGCGATTCGCGCGCTTTTGGTGCGTCCCAGTTTATAACCTGCTATCGAATGTCGCATCTCTTTAACTCTCCGAAGATGTATCGTCTTTCATAAAGCCCTTTTCGCGCATCTTTTCGCGAAGTTCGTCGAGACTCTTTTCGCCAAAGTTGCGGATGGACATGACTGCGGTCTCGCCCTTTTCAAGGAGGTCAAGCACGTCACCGACGTTAGTGATACCCGTACGCTTCAATGAGTTGAAGACGCGCACGGAAAGGTCGAGGGCTTCCACTGGCGTTTCGGCCAGTTCGCTGCTCAGGCGGCTGCCCGAGGCTTCGCGTTCCACCGTCACGGTAAGCATCTCTTCGTTGATTCCGGCGATGTAGCGCAGGTGATCGATGAGAATGCGGGCGGAGGAACTGAGCGCGCGTTCGGGCGAAATCGCGCCGTCTGTCCAGATTTCCAAAATTAATTTATCGTAATTCGTGCTCTGCCCCACACGGGCCGAGACCACTTCCCAATTCACGCGTTTGACCGGGCTGTAGATCGCGTCGACCGGGATTTCGCCGATGGGCATGTGCCCGGCGCGTTCGTTGGCGGGGGAATATCCGCGCCCGCGTTCGACCGTGAACTCGATGTCAAGTTTGGTCTTGGCTCCGTCGACGGTGAAGAGATAGGTGTCGGGGTTGACAATCTCGATCTCGGCCGGGGTGATGATGTCGGCGGCGGTGACGGTTCCCTCGCCGCGTACTTCAAGCTGCATGCGGGCGCTGTCGACGCCGTCCATTTTGATGCGGATCTGTTTGACCTGCAACATGACCTGGATGACATCTTCGCGAACGCCGGGGATGTCGCTGAATTCATGCAATACATCCGCGAAACGCACGGAGGTGATGGCGTTTCCCTCGAGTGAGGAAAGCAGAACGCGGCGCAGGGCATTGCCCAGAGTCACGCCATAACCGCCCTCCAGGGGGCTGATTATGAATTTGCCATAGTTTCGAGCCTCTGCTTCACGCTCGATCTTCGGCATAACCATGTTCGTGATGATACCTGTCACGGTACACCTGTCCCTTTTACTAAGGCGCAGTGGCGTGGACCCAGTCAAACGGTCCGCGCCCGGAGCGCAAACGGATGATTTAGCGTCTGGAGTAGTATTCGACGATCAACTGCTCGTCGAGACTTCCGTCGATTTCGGCTCGTTCCGGCATGCGGGCCACAGAACCGGCCATCGATTTGATGTCGCGGCCCAGCCAGCTGGGGGCGTTGCGCTTTTCGGTGTAGGCGCCCAAATCCTTGAAGTAGGAAAGTTTGCTGGAGCCTTCCCGGATGGCGACAACATCGCCTTCGCCAAGAAGCATCGAGGGAACGTCTGTGCGGCGGCCATTTACTGTAAAGTGGCCGTGAGACACAAGCAAACGCGCCTGTGAACGGCTGGAGGCGAACCCAAGACGGAATACCACGTTATCGAGGCGCGACTCGAGAATCTGCAACAGATTCAAACCTGTCAGGCCACGGCGCGTGATGGCGGTATCGTAGTAGCGGCGGAACTGGCGTTCCAACACGCCGTAGATGCGGCGAGCCTTCTGTTTGGCGCGCAACTGACGGGCAAAGTCGGAAGCGCGTCCCGTACCCATGCCTTTGCCGCCTTTTCCCGCGGTACGGCCATGCTGGCCGGGGGCAAAGTCGCGTTTTTCAAAGGAGCACTTGGGGGTGAAGCAGCGCTCGCCTTTGAGGAAAAGCTTTTCGCCTTCGCGCCTGCAAAGTTTACAAACCGGACTTAAATTTTTAGCCATAAGATAACAACCTCATTTGTTACACGCGTCGCTTTTTCGGAGGGCGGCAGCCGTTGTGCGGCACCGGGGTGATATCCGAAATGGAGCGGACTCTCAAGCCCATGGATTGCACGGCGCGGATCGCGTTTTCGCGTCCGGGGCCGGGGCCTTTTACAAACAGTTCGACTTCCTGCAAGCCAAGTTGCTGGGCGGCCTTCAAGGCCTGTTCGGCGGCAAGGCGGGCGGCAAAGGGCGTGCTTTTGCGTGAGCCCTTGAAACCGGCGGAACCAGCCGAACCCCAGGCAACGGTGTTGCCTTCGGTGTCGGTGACCGTCACAATGGTGTTATTGAAGGAAGCAAAGATATGCACCTGTCCGGAAGACAGGCTGCGCTTTCCCTTTTTTGCGCCCGATGGGCGGCGGGTGGAACGAACACTCTGAGCCATGTTTATTTACCTTTCGGGCCGGGTTACTTCTTGGCGCCCTTCTTGCGACCGCGGCCGGCAACCGTCTTCTTGGTGCCTTTGCGGACGCGGGCATTCGTGCGGGTGCGCTGACCGCGCACGGGCAGGTTGCGGCGATGGCGCAAACCACGATACGACCCGATCTCGATCAGGCGTTTAATGCTCATTTGCACTTCGCGGCGCAGGTCGCCTTCGACCTTGTAATGCTTGGAAATATAATCGCGAATCGCGGCGACTTCCGCTTCGCTTAAATCCTTGATGCGCGTATCTGGATTGACCTTGGCATTCGCCAAAATGTTCCGTGCGCGCGTCGGACCGATACCGTACAGGTAGGTTATGCCGACTTCAACCCGCTTGTTGCGGGGTAAATCTACGCCTTCAATTCTCGCCATAGGACTAACCCTGTCTCTGTTTATGTTTTGGATTTTCGCAAATGATGAAGATGACTCCCTTGCGCCGGATGATGCGGCACTTGGAACATCGTTTGCGAATGGAGGGCGAAACTTTCATGAATTCAGTCTCCTTGCTTGCATATGCGGCTGTTTCATCACAGCCAAAGTTCTGATTATACTGATTGTTTTATCAATCGTCCATACATTCGTTGCCGTCTGCGGGTCACAAGACAGTCAGGATGAGAGGATCTCTTTCGGTAACGGCGACCGTGTGCTCGAAATGCGCCGTCAATGACCCGTCAGCGGAAACAACCGTCCATTTATCGGGCAGGACGCGGGTCTCGTGCGTCCCAACCAGCACCATCGGTTCGAGAGCAATGGTGATGCCCGGGCGAAGAAGCATTCCGCTTCCCGCTGAACCGACGTTTGGCACTTGCGGGCCTTCGTGCATGGTACGCCCGACGCCGTGTCCGGTATATTCGCGTGTTACGTGAAGGCCGTGGCCTTCCACATACTTTTGTATCGCCGCCGAAACGTCCCCGGTGCGCCTGCCTTTTCGCATATGTTCTATGCCGGCGTAGAGCGCGCCTTCGGTCACTTCGAGCAGTTTTGCCGCCTCTGGGGAGATATCCCCCACTCCGGCAGTGAAAGCGGAGTCGGCGACAAAGCCTTCGTGGATCGTGCCGCAATCGATCGACACGATGTCCCCATCCTTCAACTTGCGTTTCGGGTGGGGAATTCCATGCACCATCTCGTCGTTGATGCAGACGGTGATGGATGTCGGGAACGGCGGGTTGCCGTATCCCTTGAAGGGCGATACACATCCGTGTGACTTCAACACTTCCTCAGCAGCCGCGTTGAGGTCCGCTGTCGTCACGCCGGGTTGTAAACGTTCTCGTACTGTCGCCAGAACGGTTGCGTTGATTCGTCCTGCCTCGCGCATGATCTTGATTTGCGCGGGGGTTTTTAGGTTGATCTGGCGTTCCCAA
>JACPVD010000053.1 GCA_016191895.1 Chloroflexota bacterium
TCCACATCATGCGGACCCGACTCCTTCAGCCCCGCCCCGGTCATCCGCACGAAGATGGCCTTTTGCTGGAATTCTTCAATCGATTGGACGCCGCTGTAGCTCATGCCTGATTGTAAACCGCCCACCAGTTGAGTCAACACCTCGCGCGCCCTGCCGCGATACGGCACAGCCGCTTCCACACCTTCGGCCACGTATTCTTCGATCTCCTCCTGCGTGAGATCGTTGCCTTCCTTGCGGTTGCGGTCAATGTTCGCTTCACGAGACGCCATACCGCGGGAAGCCTTGTAGCGGTGACCCCTGCGGGTCATCACCAGCCCCGGGCTTTCATCCGTACCAGCCAGCAGGGAGCCGATCATCACCGTCTGCGCGCCGGCGGCGATGGCTTTTGCCACATCCCCCGGCTGACGGATGCCGCCATCCGCGATGATGGGAATGCCAGAAGTGCGGGCGGCTTCGGCGCACTCGATCACTGCCGAAAGTTGTGGAACACCCGAACCCGCCACAATACGCGTGATGCAGATCGAGCCAGGTCCTACGCCAACTTTCACTGCATCCACACCCGCGTCAATCAATCGTTTCGTCCCATCCGCAGTGGCGACATTCCCGCCGATGATCTGAGCTTTCGGGAAATGTTTACGAATATTTGCGATCATTTCAATTTCAAGGTGTGAGTCGCCGTGGGCAATATCCACCACGATGCAGTCCGCGCCCGCTTGCAAGGCGGCTTCCACGCGGCGCATTTCCATGTCCCGCACGCCGACCGCCGCGCCAACGATCAATCGTCCGCGCGAGTCTTTGGTGGCTTTCGGATACTGCGTGATCTTCATAATATCCTTCAAGGTCACAAGCCCAGAGATGCGCCCGTCCGCATCCACCAGGGGCAGTTTCTCGATGCGGTTCTCATGCAGCAAACCCTCGGCTTCTTTCAACGAAATCTCAGGCGGGGCGGTGACAACCTTCTTCTGCATCACTTCGCTGACGGGCTTGCTGTCGTTATCCTCGAACAAGAGATCGCGCGTGGTGACAATCCCCACAAGTTTTTCATTTCCGTTCAAAATCAAAATTCCGCCCGTGCCAGTTTCATCCACAAGTTTTTTTAAATCGCCCACGGTGTGGGCCGTATTCATCGTGATCGGGTTGTCCACAATAAATGATTCAGCCTTCTTCACGCGTTGGATCTGCCGCGCCTGTTCGGGGATGGAAAGAAATCGGTGGATAATTCCAATGCCGCCCTCGCGCGCCATGGCAATCGCCATGTCACTCTCGGTCACCACGTCCATATTCGCGGAGACAATCGGGATTTGCAGCGTGATCTGGTTCGTCAAGCGAGTCAATGTGGAAAGCTTGCGGCGTGAATCCACATTGGAATATTGCGGCACAAGCAAAACATCGTCATACGTCAAAGCGGTATCCTGTAAAATTTTCATGGGAACTCCTCTTATCCAAAATCAAACCGCCCGAATTATAATGCTTGATGATAAAAACTCGCATCACACTTAACGGACGTCTGTTCATTCCAAAAGGGACATGGTCCACGCTTTGGGCGGAGTCAAACCCGTCGAAGCAGAATCAGGTTTCAGGTTAAGAACGAGGCGATGAATCAGTGTGAAAAATGCTTGAGAGTTGGAATTTAAAAAAATTGGTGGTCGATACAGACGGGGATAACACCCGTCCTACTCGACCACCAGCACTCGTACTAAATGAGGAGATAATATGGCAGTCACAGCAGTGATCGGTTCGCAATGGGGGGACGAGGGTAAGGGCAAGGCCGTGGATTTTCTGGCGGAGCGCGCAGATTATGTGGCGCGCTTCAACGGCGGGAATAATGCGGGGCATACCGTCATCAACGAGTTTGGGACGTTCAAGATTCACCTGGTGCCATCGGGAATTTTTGCGCGCAACACCGTCGGGCTGATCGGCGGCGGCGTGGTGATCGACCCGCAGGTGTTGATCGATGAAATCGAAATGCTCAACAAGGCCGGCGTGGGCATGGACGGGCGTTTTTGGATCTCGCCGCGTTCACATATCATCATGCCGTATCACAAAATTTTAGACGGGCTTTACGAAGAAGCCAAAGGCGCGGGCGCAACCGGCACAACACGGCGCGGCATCGGTCCCGTCTTCGCGGACAAGGTCAGCTACAACGGCATCCGCTGGACGGATTTTGCGAGCGATGCGTTCGAGAATCGTTTGAAAGTTCAACTGGAATTGAAAAATAAAATCATCGTCGCGCTCGGCGGCGAAGCGTTGAAATATGAATCTGTGCGCGATGAATATCGCGGATATTATATAAAATTAAAGCCGTATATCCGCGAGTTGTTTTCGATTGTGCAGGACGGTTTGAAAACGGGAAAGAACTTTTTGCTCGAACAAGCCATGGGCACATTTTTGGATACGGATTGGGGAACCTATCCTTTCGTGACCGCTTCGACAACCATTCCGTCTGCCGCATCCGCCGGACTGGGCATCCCATCGAAATACATCACCGACATCGTCGGCGTGACCAAAGCCTACACCACGCGCGTCGGCGCAGGGCCGTTGCCAACGGAAATTCTCGATACGAAAAGCGCGGTCTATGAACAATTCGGTGAAGTGGCCGCGACCACGGGACGCATTCGCCGAGTCGGCTGGCTGGATCTGGAAATCGTGAAAACCGCCGTGCAACTCAGCGGTGTGACCGAGCTATGCCTGACAAAGTTAGATGTGTTAAGCGGACTGGATAATCTGCAAGTCTGTGTAGGCTACAAACTGAACGGCGAGCCTGTCCGCTACGCGGATGTGGATGCCTATGGACTCGACAAAGTGGAAACCATCTACCAAGCCATCCCAGGCTGGAAGGAAGATATCAGCAAGGCGCGGACGTTTGAAGACCTACCCGTCAACGCGCAGAATTATGTAAAGATGATCGAAGAAGCGGCGGGAGTCCCGGTGAGGTGGATTGGGGTGGGGCCAGAGCGGGAAGCGACGATTAGAAGGTAATTGGGGATTGGAAGCCTTCCGAGTTTGATAACTTGGGAGGCTTTTTCAGTGGAGGCGAACGCGAAAAATCGCTTAAATAACGACATCATATAAGACATCGTATATGATACAATGCCGACAGAAA
>JACPVD010000054.1 GCA_016191895.1 Chloroflexota bacterium
CGAGAAAACGGGTTTCTGATTTCGCATGATAAAATCCCTCGTATGAAAAAGTGGCAATTTTGGCTGGGGCTGGTTATCAGCCTCTTTTTTGTGGTTTGGGTTGTCCGCGGTTTGGACTGGTCTTCCTTTTGGGTCGCTGTCAAATCTGCCGACTACGTATGGCTGATTCCCGGCGTGGCCGTCTATCTCGTGGCATTGTGGGCGCGGGCGTGGCGCTGGCATTATTTGCTCCGTCCCATCAAGCCGATCCCCACGAGCAAGATGTTTCCCATCGTTTGCATCGGTTACATGGGGAACAACATTTATCCCGCCCGCGCCGGGGAGGTGTTGCGCGCCGTCATCTTGAAACGCAGGGAGGGCGTGCCCGTCTCCGCTTCGCTGGCGACCGTGATCGTGGAGCGCATTTTCGACGGCGTGGTGATGCTGGCTTTCGTGTTCCTCAACCTACCCGAACTGGCGCGCATCAACAACGACTCGGGCTTCGTCGGCGACATCCAATCGTTGACGGTGTGGGGCGCGGCCGCGTTCCTCGGCGCGCTGGGAATCTTTTTGCTGGCGGCCATGTTTCCGCTGGTGACCGCGCGCGTTGGGACGTGGTTCGTTTTGCACCTGATGTCCAAAGGCCTGCACGAAAAAATTATCGGCGTGATGAACAAGTTCCTGGAAGGGCTGGCTTCGTTGCGCTTGCCCGCCAACGTGTTGATGGTGTTCGTCACGTCGGTGGTCATCTGGCTTTTGGAGACCTGCAAATATTGGTTTGTGATGCAAGCCTTTGATTTCAACGTCTCGTTCTTCGCGCTGATGTTGATGAATGGGATCGTCAACCTGGCAACCACCATCCCGTCCGCGCCGGGTTACGTGGGCACCTTCGATACGCCGGGCATCGCCGTGCTCACCGCTTACAATGTGGACAAGGCCACCGCCACCGGCTACACCCTCGTCCTGCATATCGCCCTGTGGCTCGCACCGACGATTTTGGGCGCATACTTTTTGGCGCGTGAGGGCATTACTTGGAGCGATGATCTTAGAAACGAAGTGGGGGGCAATCAAAATAATTATTCTTCCGAACTTGAAAAATTCTATGAGTCAGTTCAGGAGTTAATAAATAGTTTGAATGAAGCGGGAAACCAAGAATGGGCAGAGCGGTTTCGCAATGCCCTGGCTGGGAATTCAAATTCTCATGAGATCCTCCGCAGGCTGAAAGTGGAATTTATAGAATTTCAAACCACGAGTATTCCGCAAAAAATCGGATACGAACTTTATGTAGATGATGTAATCAAGTGGAGCATACCAGTTTTTACTCGGGATGTTCCTTATAATTGGAAATAAAAACAATCAAGTATCCCACGCAGGAATCAATGCAATCAATAGGATGTCAATAAAAAGAATGCCCACCATCGAACAAGCCCGTGTCTGGTACACGGACTCCGATCCCGTCCACGATTTCGATCACGTTCTGCGCGTCTATCGCATGGCCGAGCGGTTGGCCGAGTCCGAAGGGGCGGACCTAGACATCGTCCGCGCCGCGGCTCTGTTGCACGACGCTGAAGGCGCGACGCCTGGCCACGAATCGCGCGCAGACCATCACTTCGCTTCCGCCGAATTTGCGGCGCAAGTCCTCGCCTCCGAGAGTTGGGACGTGGAGCGCATCGCGGCTGTACAGCACTGCATTCGCGCGCACCGCTATCGCGGCACCGAAACGCCACAGACCATCGAGGCCAAAGTCCTCTTCGACGCGGACAAATTGGATGTGCTCGGCGCCATCGGCACGGCGCGCGTCATCGGCTATGCCACACTTGCGAAGACGCCCTGGTATTTTCCTCCGTCCGAACAATTTCTCGAAACGGGAAAGGAAGTGGAGGGCGAACCGCACAGCGCGTATCATGAGCATTTGTTCAAACTGCGAAAAGTCCGCGAGCGCATGTTTACGGTCACTGCGAAAGCGATTGCCGAGGAGCGATTGAAATATCTCGAAGAGTTTTTTGAACGATTGAGTGATGAATGGAATGGAAAGAGATAATCATTGAGCGGAGTGCGGGCTTCAGTCCGCAAAGCAGGCCAAAGCCTGCACTCCCCGCGTAATTGTTTCAAGGAGTGTGCAATGCAAATTGACATTATCGGTGTGCCCGTGGATC
>JACPVD010000005.1 GCA_016191895.1 Chloroflexota bacterium
CGAAGCTCGGCAAGCAGGTTGATGATCTCGGCGCGAATGGATACATCGAGCATCGATACGGGTTCATCGGCGAGAAGGATTTGCGGCTCCAGCACGAGCGCGGAGGCGATGACCACGCGCTGGCGCTGTCCGCCGGAGAGTTCGTGCGGGTAGCGGCCAAGATACACGTCGGCGGGTTTGAGGCCGGCGTCTTCGAGGGCTTTTATCACGCGGGAATCTTTTTCCTCGCGGGTTAGATCGAATCCGTGAACGAACAACGGCTCGGTGATAATCTCTTCGATGGTCTGAGTGGGGTTAAGCGACTCGTACGGGTCTTGAAAGATCATCTGGATTTTTTGGCGCAGGTTTTTCTCCTTGCGCTGGTAATCGTTCAAGTGTGTGATGTCTTCGCCTTCGAATGTGATCGCGCCTTCGGTGGGGTTTTCGAGTCCCATGAGCAGGAGCGCCAGGGTTGATTTGCCGCATCCGCTTTCGCCCACCAATGCGATCACTTCGCTGGGGCGCAGGTGAAGATCGACTCCATCCACCGCATGCACGCGGCGCGAATCGCGCGAGAAGATACCCGGCCGGCCGGCTTCGAAATATTTTTTCAATCCGCGCACTTCGAGAAAATGTTCCTTGTTCATTTCACAGCCTCAACAACGAGATGGCAACTTGCAAAGTGGTCGTCGGTTAATTTGTGAAGGAGAGGCTGTTCGGTGCGACAGCGCTCGAACGCGGCGGGACAGCGCGGCGCAAAGCGGCACCCGGCCGGGAGCGCATCCAGCCGCGGGGGATAACCGGGAATGGAGGATAATTTTTTCTTCGGCTTGGTCAGGTCGGGGAAGGCCTTGATCAACTCCTGCGTGTACGGATGGCGCGGCTCGTTGTAGATCGCATCCACACCGGCGTATTCGGCGGTGACCCCGCCGTACATCACCAGCACGCGATCGCACATCTCTGCAACGACTCCGAGATCGTGCGTTACAAAAACAATCGAAAGTCCGAGTTTCTTCCGCAGGTTGTCGAGCAGTTCCAAAATTTGCGCCTGAATCATCACGTCGAGCGCGGTGGTGGGTTCGTCGGCAATGATCACCTGCGGGTCGCAGGCAAGCGCCATGGCGATCATCGCGCGCTGGCGCATGCCCCCGGAATACTGGTGCGGAAAATGATCCTTTTGATCGACTGTGATTCCCACAAGGTCGAGCAGTTCCGACACGCGTTTCGGAATCTCGTTTTTGGGAAAATCGGGCATGTGTTTGACGATCGCCTCGGCGATCTGGTCGCTGATCGAGCGCACCGGGTTGAGCGCATTCATCGCGCCTTGAAAGATGATCGAAATATTTTTCCAGCGCGCTGAATTCATTTCAGGTTCTGAAAGCGCGGTCAATTCCCTTTCTTTGAAAAAGACCTTTCCGTTCACGATCTGCCCGGCCGGCGGCAACAACCGAAGCAGGGCAAGCATCATGGTCGTCTTGCCGCATCCGCTTTCACCCACCAAGCCGATCAACTCGCCTTCATTTAAAGTGAAACTCACATCCTCCACAGCGCGCGCGGGAGACTTTCTCTCGTGGATGTAATGCACCGAAAGATTTTGGACTTCCAAAAGGGCCTTTTTCTTCTCCATCGGTCTCTTCGCATCCGTCTGGACGACCGGCCTGCCCGGCCTTAAATGATGTGTTCCTATCTTTGGGTTTAATACCTGCTCAAGCCCCTGCCCGAGCAGGGTCAGTCCCAACACCACCCAGACAATTCCAAAACCCGGTACCACAAGCGCCCACCACGCATTGGGAGACATGGCTCCGCGCCCGAAAGCGTAATTGAGCATTTGTCCCCATGAGAGGGCGGTCGGATCGCCAAGCCCGAGAAAGGAGAGCGTGCTTTCATTGAGAATGGCAATGGCGATCACGATCACCGCCTGCACGACAAGGATCGGCAATACCAGCGGAAGGATGTGCCGCGCAATGATATGTCTCCTGCTTGCGCCGATGGCGCGCGCTCGTAAAACAAATTTGCGAGATTTGACAGCCAATGTCTGCGAGCGGACCACGCGGGCGGTGGTCGTCCAGCTGAGCAGGCCAATGACCAGAATAATATTAAGGAGCGATGGTTTTGTCAGCGCGACGATCACCACCATCAGCGGAAGATCGGGAATGACGAGCATGATGTCGGTGAAGCGCATGATCAGGTTTTCCATGCGCCCGCCGAAGAAGCCGGCGATAATTCCCAGCAACCCGCCGACGAGAATCGAGATGAACGCGGCGAAGAAGCCAACGGTCAGCGAGACGCGCGCGCCATAGAAGAAGTTCGAGAGCACGTCCGAGCCTCTGTCGTCCGTGCCAAGCCAATGCTCTGCACTCGGGGGGTTGTAAATATCGCCGGTGCCTACATTTTCAGAAGACGAGGGTTCATAGGAAGCCAGCGCCGGGGCAAAGAGCGCGACCAGAATCATGGTCGCAAGCATCGCCAGGCCGACGACTCCCATGCGATTGCGGCGAAACGAATGCCAAAATTCAACCAGGCGGGACGACGATCGTTTGGTGGATTCTGAGGAGAGTAATTCCATGAGGTTTATTCGGTAACGACTCGCGGATCGAGGTATGAGTACGTCAGGTCTGCGATCAGGTTGGCAAGAATCACGGCCACCGCGATCAACAGGAAGGCGCCCTGCAATACGGGGAAGTCGCGGCGACCCACTGCTTCGAAGATCGCGCCGCCCAGCCCCGGCCAGGAAAAGACCGATTCGATCTGTACCGCACCGGCAACCGTAAATCCGAGATTGATCGCGATCACGGTTACAAGCGGAAGCATCGCGTTCTTCATCGCATGGTCTTTGAGGATTTGGAAAACGCTCAATCCCTTTGCTTTTGCCGTCAAAATGTAATCTTCTGAAAGCACATCCAGCAGGCTGGAACGCATAATGAGCATATATTCACCCATGTAGACGATGGTGTACGTAATGGTCGGAAGGACCATGTGCCGGGCAATATCGCCCCATTGAACAAGCAAAGGCTGGGTTGCCATGCCCGGCGTGGCCTTGCCGCCAATGGGCAACCCATGTGTGGAGCCCCAAAATAACAGGATGATCGCAAGCCAGAAAGTAGGCAGACTCCATGCAACGAGGCTGACGGTTAACGCTCCGTAATCGATCGCAGTCCGCGCCTTCCATGCGGCGAACAACCCAAACAACGCGCCGATGAAGATCGCCAGAATCTGCCCCGCGCCGATGAGCAGGATCGTATTCCACAACCGTTCCGCGAGAATTTCGCCGACCGGTCGATTGGTGTGATAACTGATTCCCAATTCGCCGGTGACCATGTTCTTCAGATAGATGAAAAACTGCGTATCGAGCGGGTTCACCATGCAGTCCCCGGTCTTGAACGGATTTAGCGACTCGAAACAATTGATGACCGGCTTATCCAGCCCAAATCTGACTCGGATGGATTCGATCGATTCTTTCTTCAGGCGCGGATCGTGAATGCCGGCCCGTGCCGGGTCACCGGGCAGGACGCGGAAAAGGAAAAAGTTGAGCACGAGGACAAACAGGATCGTCGAAAACGCCCATGCAGTTTTACTCAGGAGATAACGCCAGCGATTCACGGGGTTTCCTTTGTTGGGTTTCTTTCCCCCGCAGTTGCACTGCGGGGGAAACTTTAATTAACTCAAGTTGCTACCTTGACCTCAAACCGTTTGTAGCCAAGTCATTTTTAACGCACATCTGCCCTGGCGGGCGGTGCCAGGGAAGTCGCTAAGACGCCAAGATGTAATAGGTTTTTTCTTTGCGACTCCGTGTCTTTGCGTTAAATTTTGCGCAAACCCGCAGGATGGCAACTTGGGTTAATTATTATTTTACCGGTTCGATAATAACGAGGGAACTGACATCGGAGAGTTCCACTTTGGCGAGGCCGGTGATCCAGCCGCTAAAACGGTCGACGCGATAGGCCTGAATCGCCTGCTCGTAATATGGGATGACATATACCACATCGTCGAAGGCGATCTGTTGCATTTGCCAGACAATTTCACGCCGTTTCTCTGGATTCAACTCAATCGCCTGTTGATCGAAGAGGGCATCGTAAGCCGGGTTGGAATATCCCGTTTCGTTATAGCCGTTTGGAATTTCGGCAGTCGTATGCACGCCAAGCAGGAGATTCGGGTCGGGGTCCGAGCCCCAGCCCCAGAGGATGATGTCGAAATCGAAAGCGGGGCAACATTCGGCGGTGAGGGTATCGGGATCGACCGCCTGCAATTCCGTTTTCACTCCGACCGCCTCCCACATCTCCGAAAGCAATTCGGCCATCACAGGCGCGTCGATGCTGTCGCTGGGCCAGTGCATGCGGAAAGTAAGCGGCTGCGATCCGTCCGGCATGTCGCGCACGCCGTCGCTGTCGGTGTCTTTGTAACCGGCATCGTCCAAAATCTTGTTGGCTTTATCCACACCGAAATCATAATCCTTGAGCGAGTCGTTGTACCATGCGCCGAGGCCATCGGGGATGAGTGTAAGTCCGGGCGTGCCAAAGCCGAGCAGTACCACGTCGATCAGTTTTTTCTTGTCGGTGGCATGGGCGAGCGCAAGGCGCACATCGCGATCTCGAAGCGCGGGATGACCGGTGCATAGGCCGCCCGCGTCGGTGGGACAATTCTCCGGGTCG
>JACPVD010000055.1 GCA_016191895.1 Chloroflexota bacterium
AGTACCTATTTACCTGCCAATGGAGCGATACGTGAATCCCATTTCCTTCATTAACCTGGGATCGTAGATATTGCGCCCATCATAGATGATGGGGGATTTAAGCAGACCCTTCACCTTTTCGAGGTCGAGTTGCTTGAACTCATTCCACTCGGTGACGACCATCAACGCATCACAGTTCTTTGCCATCTCATAAGAATCATTGAACATATCGACAGCGGGCATGATATGACGGGCCACATCCATGGCGACGGGGTCATAGCCATGCACTTTTGCCCCGGCCTTAATCAGTTCCTCGGCAATATCAATGGAGGGGGCGTCGCGCATGTCATCGGTATTGGGTTTGAAGGCCAGCCCGAGCAGGCCGATGGTCTTTCCCTTCAAACTGCCGCCGACCATTTTCTCGACCTGCTGAACAGCCGTCTTGCGACGGTCGTAATTCACTTCCATCACATCGTTCAAAATGCGCGGATTAAGTCCTTTCTCTTTTGCCATGAAGGCCAGCGCCTCCACGTCCTTGGGGAAGCACGAACCGCCCCAGCCGAGGCCCGCATCCAAAAAGTGACGACCGATTCGCGCGTCGTAGCCCATGCCTGCGGCCACTTCTTTCACATCCGCCCCGACGAGTTCGCACAGGTCTGCCAGTTCGTTGATGAAGGAAATCTTCGTCGCGAGGAAGGCATTGCTCGCATACTTGATCATTTCCGCAGTGCGCAGGTCTGTGATGACGATGGGCGCGCGCAAAGGCAAATGTAAATGCGCCACCTTGTTTGCGGCATCTTTATCCAGAGAGCCGATCACCGTGCGGTGCGGGCCCATAAAATCGCTGATGGCCGATCCTTCGCGCAAAAACTCGGGGCATGACACTACTGAGAATTGAATCGGCTTCGGCTGGGCACCCTTCACAATGTCGGCCACCCAGTCACCGGTCCCGATCGGAACCGTGGATTTGTTGATGATGATCAGCGGCGCGATCATATTCTCCGCGATGGATTTTGCAGCGGCGGCCACGTACTGCAAATCTGCCGCGCCATCCGCGTCGGAGGGGGTGCCAACGGCAATGAAGGCGTATTCCGCGTTTTGCAAGGCTTCCTTGTAGGATGTAGTGAACGAAATGCGCCCCGCGCCCACATTGCGTTTCACCAACTCATCGAGACCGGGCTCGTAAATGGGCATGATGCCCTTCTTGAGATTTGTCACGCGCTGTTCGTCCACATCCAGCGCGGTGACGCGGTTTCCGAGATCGGCAAAACATGCCGCAGTGACAAGGCCGACGTATCCCACGCCGACAACACAGATTTGTTTCATAAGAGTTCCTTTTTATTGGGATTTATTTCTTATTCACCCATTCCTTGATGGTTTCCACCAACTCGGCCAGGTCCATGGGTTTGGTGATGTATTCATCGCATCCTGCGTCCATCGCACGCTGGCGGTCGCCGGGCAGGGCGTGCGCGGTCAACGCGATCAGCGGAATGGACGCCAGTTGCGGGTCCTTCTTGATCAAGCTTGTCGCCGTCCAGCCGTCCATTTCGGGCATCGACAAATCCATGATGATCAGGTCAGGGCGCTGCTCAACCGCCGCATTGACCCCGTCACGCCCGTTCGTTGCCGAATACGTTTCAAACCCGTTCTTCTCGAGGATGAATCGCACGAGTTCATAGGTGTCCATGTTATCTTCAACGATGAGAATGCGTTTTTTTTCCATGCCGTAAATATACTACGTCTCGCATTTGCGGGCAATACGTGGATTCCGAACGCTTTGCGTCCCGACTTCGGCGCAAAGCGCGCTCCAAGTATAATCAAAACTCAGAATGAAAATCCTCTTTGTGGCCGATGGCCGCTCTCCCATTTCTCAGAACTGGATCCGTTACTTCGCAAATCGCGGCGATGAAATTTATCTCGCCTCCACGTTTGCCTGTGATGTGGACTTCCCGGTCAAGCGGCTTGACCTTACGCCTGTGGCCTTTAGCCAGATCAAAAAGCAGACGTCACCCCCCGGTAGCGGATCCTCCCGAACTGTCGGCTTGCGTACGCTTATCAGACAATGGATCGGCCCCGGTACCATTCGCCGCTCCGCGAAGAAATTACGCGCTTTTATCAACGAAGTTCAGCCTGATATTGTCCACGCGATGCGGATTCCCTATGAGGGAATGCTGGCGGCTCAAACCTTGTCCGGTGGTCGAGTAGCCCCGCGTTTTGCCCTGACACCGCCCGCCAGGGCAGGTGTGCGGGGCGTATCGAGACCACCGTTCGTTGTTTCCATCTGGGGCAACGACTTCACCCTGCACGCGCCGTCCACGCCATGGATGGGATACTACACGCGCAAGACCATGCAAGCCGCCGATGCGCTTCACTCCGATTGCGAACGCGATGTCCGCTTGGCGCGGGAATGGAGCCTCAGCGTAGACTCGCTCACTTTCGTGGCGCCAGGCAACGGCGGAATCCGAAGCGATGTTTTTTATCCAAATAAAGAGATTGCGAAAAAAACCGTCATCATCAATCCGCGCGGGTTTCGGGCGTATGTCAAAAACGAGTCATTCTTCAAAGCCATTCCGCTTGTCCTGGCAAAACGGAGCGACGCGCGGTTTGTGTGTTCGTCGATGGCCGGGGAACCCCAGGTGCTGGGATGGATCAAAGAGTTGAAGATCGAACATGCCGTGCAATTGAACCCGCCCATGCCGCACACGCAAATGGGGGATGTTTTTCGCGCCGCGCAGATCGTCGTCTCGCCGAGTGTCCATGACGGCACGCCAAACTCTCTTCTCGAAGGCATGGCCTGCGGATGCTTCCCCATTGCGGGCGATCTCGAATCGATTCGCGAGTGGATCACGCACGGGCAAAACGGCTTACTCATCGACCCGAACAACCCGCAAGCGATCGCCGACGCGATTTTAATTGCACTGGAAAGAGAAGACCTACGGCGCGAGGCGGCAGGTTTCAATGCAAACATGATCTCCGCCCGCGCAGAGTATGAACGGACGATGGAACGGGCGGGGGAGTTTTATGGGGCTGTGATTAAGAGTGCAACACACTCGCCAGCCTAATCGCCAATTACTTTACTCCCCCCTCGGCGCCCTCAACGACTCCAACTTCCCGCGCAATTCGATTCGGCGCGAATCAGCCGCGTGGCGGATGTCGTTCATGAGTCCCTGCCCACGGTCACGGATTCTGCCGCGCAGGCCTTCGCCAGATTCGGGCGCCATGAGCAACGCGATGGTCGAGCCGACAAGCGACCCCACCAAAATCCCGATTAGAAAACCAAACATTCTTC
>JACPVD010000028.1 GCA_016191895.1 Chloroflexota bacterium
ATTGGATTCCCTTTACCATCCTCTATACCACCGTCTTCACCAATGCAGATGGGTTCTTCACCGGCGCGATCGGCTCGCTGGGATACTGGATCGTACAACAGGATGTGGAACGCGGCAGTCAGCCCTGGTACTACTACCTGCTGGTTCAAATTCCCATGTATGAGTTTCTTCCCGCGCTTGGATTCATTTTCGCGCTCATTCTTGGAATTAAAAGGCGTATCAGCCTCCCCGTTGCCGGGCCCGTTGACGAAGTTGACGAAAACGAAGAAGTGATTCAACTGCTCGAAAGTGAAAACGGCAACCCCGAGGAGACAAACTTCCCCAACACCTTCAGCCTGCTGGTTTGGTGGAGCGTGATCAGCGTTTTTGCTTTTTCCTACGCCGGCGAACGCATGCCCTGGCTCACCTACCACATTACCCTGCCGATGATTCTCGTCACCGGCTGGGCGCTTGGCCGCATTATGGATTCCACCGATTGGGAAAAGCTCAGGGGACAGCGCGTTCCATTAACGCTTGGCGCGATTGCCGTTTTCATTGTCAGCGTGATGGGAGCGATCCTTGCGTTGACCGGGTCCACCCCCCCATTTCAGGGAAAGGAACTTGCGCAATTACAGGCTACCAGCGCGTTTCTCCTGCCGGCTGTAATTGCCATGCTCAGCGCCGGCGGCGTGACCTATCTCTTCAGGGAATGGACGTTTCAGCAGGTACGTCATACCTTTCTGCTTGTGTTCTTTGCATTGTTGGCCGTGCTTACAGGCCGCGCCGCATTCCGCGCTTCCTACATCACCTACGATCAGGCGACAGAGTTCCTTGTGTATGCGCACGGGGCAACCGGTATCAAGGAAATAATGAAGCAGGCGGAGGAAATCTCGGAACGTGCAACGGGGGGAATGGGTATTGCCATTGCTTACGACGCAAGCGCACCCAATACCGGTGTTTCATGGCCGTTTGTCTGGTACCTTCGTGACTACACGAATCAACGATCGTTCGATCAACCAACCCGCGCCTTGCGCGATTCGGTGGTCGTCATTGTCGATGAGAAAAATTTCGATAAGATCGAGCCCGCTCTCGGTCCCGGTTATTACCGCATGGATTACATCCGCATGTGGTGGCCGACGCAGGATTATTTCAGCCTTGTCACCGACCGTGATGCCAGCCAGCCGTTCCCGGAAGAGTATCCCTGCAAGGGATTGTTGAGTTTTATTAAACTGCGCAAGTCTAAAGACTACTCAAGTTTTTGCGAGGGATTCACGAATCCGCAAATCCGCTCCGGGCTGATTCAGATCTGGCTCAATCGCGATTACACAGCATATGCGCAAGCCAAAAACCGCCAAAATTTAACCCTTGCAACATGGGACCCTGCGGCAAAGATGCGATTGTACATCCGCCAGGATGTGGCCTCACAAATCTGGAATTATGGCGTCCCCCCCGCGCCCGCTGAAACGATCATTGATCCCACGGAAGGAAAATACATCCAACTTTCGGCGGATCTGATTCTCGACGCAACAAAACAACCCGGCCTTTTCTTCAACGCGCCGCGTTCGCTTGCCTTCGCAAAGGATGGCACATTATACGTGGCCGATTCGCGCAGCCATCGCGTCCTGCATCTCGATACAGATGGGAAAATATTGCATTCATGGGGAACTTTTGCGGACGGGGTCAACATTCCCATCGGCGAAGGGACATTCAACGAACCCTGGGGAATCGCCGTCGGCCCGGATGGATCGGTGTACGTCAGCGATACGTGGAATCACCGCATCGAGAAATTCACATTCGATGGCAAATTCATCACCGCATGGGGAACCTTTGGGCAGGGAGAAACTCCCGAGTCGTTCTACCGTCCGCGCGGGCTGGCGGTGGACGCCAAAGGAAGGGTTTATCTCGCCGATACCGGGAACAAGCGCATCGTCGTGTTCGACTCGAACGGGACATTCATCACGCAGTTTGGTTCGCCCGGCCTCGACCCCGGTCAATTCGACGAGCCGGTCGGGATCGCCATCGACAAAAATGGGACGGTCTACGTGGCCGATACGTGGAATCAGCGCGTGCAAACATTTACCCCGGTGGAAACCGGTGGCAGCCTGTCGTTTGTTCCCGCCAAACAATGGGACGTGTACGCGTGGTTTGGTCAGTCACTGGACAACAAACCGTTCATCGCCGTGAACGACGACTTGCGCATGTTCATCACCGACCCCGACGGCTACCGCGTGATCGAGTTCGATCAAAACGGAGTCGTTGTGCGCACATGGGGAGATTTTGGATCGCAGGCCGCAAACTTTGGCCTTGCCTCCGGAATCGCAATCGACAGTGAAGGGCATGTCTGGGTAACGGACGGGGCAAACAATCGCGTGATGCGCTTTACCCTGCCACAGTAAAATTTTGAAGGATGGAGGCGCTTTTTTCTTCATCCTTCAAAATTCATCCTTCACAATTGCATCTGGTATAATCGCCCTGCTTTTCCAACAATCCATTGAGAGAGAATCAATGAAACTTCACGAATATCAATCCAAAACAATCTTTTCGAAGCACGGCATCCCGATTCCAAAGGGAAGGGTTGCGGCTACCGCTCAGGAGGCGAGACAAATCGCCGAAGAGTTGGGTGGCCGCGTTGTTATTAAATCGCAGGTACTGGTCGGCGGGCGCGGCAAGGCCGGCGGCGTAAAACTCGCCAAAGACCCCGCCGAGGCCGAACAACTCGCCACACAAATTCTCGGCATGGAGATCAAGGGGCTTCCCGTCCGCAAAGTTCTTGTGGACGAGGCATCCGCCATCGACCAGGAGATCTATTTCGCCATCACCGATGACCGCGCCGCCAAGAGGCCGGTCATCATTGCGTCTGCCGCGGGCGGCGTGGATATCGAAGAGGTGGCGGTAAAAACCCCGGAGAAGATCATCAAGATTCACATCGATCCGCTTCTCGGCCTGCGCGAGTATCAGGCGCGGGACGTTGCCCTCGCCATGGACCTTCCGCGCGATTACTGGCGCGATTTCGTCAAGATCGCCATGGGTTTGTGGGAAGTGTATAAAAATTCCGACGCGTCGCTGGCCGAGATCAACCCGCTGGTGATCACAAAAGACAAAAAGATGATCGCGCTCG
>JACPVD010000006.1 GCA_016191895.1 Chloroflexota bacterium
AGCACAGTCGAAGTGTTGGGATTGCCAGGTTTAATTGTTAATCTGCCGCGCACTGTTTACCCCCCCTCTGCAAAAACAAAAAGAGAGACTGGCGTTAAACCAGTCTCTCTTTTTGTTTTATCTTGTTTTCTACTTCGCTATGAACAGATATGTATCCGTCATTTCACAGCGCGTGCCGTAGCCGCTGTTGGTGCCGGATAACACGGTCAACCCCACGCCTCCCGCACTGGTTTGATCAGCGGACAATGTATATTCCGTCACTTCACCGTTGACCGAAACATATGCGCTACTGCCTTTAACCGCCAGCGCGAAATCGGCTTCTGCCGAGTTGCCGAAGTTTACCTGCCCGGGACCGCGAGTCTTGCCGACTTCATAGGTATTTGATCCCCTTTTCATCATGAATGCGATGCGCCCTTTATCGAGAAAAACAACATAGTGGTCGTCGTTCTCCTGAAGACCGAACACCACGCCGCATCCTGAAATGTCGGGAGTGGAACTCGATGTTGACCATTTGAAATGGCTCGAAAACACCATATTTCCGGCATCGATGTCGAGGTTCCACCATTGATACCAGCCGATCTGCGCCCACTCCTCTTTGAAGGGGTCGATGGGAATGATGTCCCCTTCTGTGCTGTTGATATACCCTTTATCTGCGAACGTTTGGATCAACTCGTTGAACTTTCCTGTATCGGCGGGCGGGTTTACAGGCACGGGAGAAGACTCCGCTGTTGGCGGGGGCGCCTGTGTAGGAGGGGCAAGAGTCGGCGGCGGGGCAATGGTCGGCGGGATGGGAGTGGGTTGGGTGTTGCCAAGGTCGATGCCACAGGCAAGCGAGGCGGCGGCCAGAAACAAAACTGCAACGATGTATGAAAGTCTGTTGGTTTTCATAATGATCTCCTTTGAGATATTATACATTATGATTGTGCTACAATAATTTTATGACCACGCTCGATCTTCGCCCCTCGCCAATCGCCGGCCAATGGTACGAAGGAAACCCCAAACGCCTTGCGTGCAATATCGACGATGATCTTGCCCGTGCAATGCTTTCGCCGTTAAATGGCGAAGTCGTTGCCGTCATCGCGCCCCATGCCGGGCATGTATACTCCGGCGCGGTCGCCGCGCATGCCTTTGCCGCCCTGCGTGGGATTGCCCCTGACCTGGTTGCCATCCTTTCGCCGTATCACAACTTTGCCCCGTACCCGCTTCTCACTACAAAGCATCAGGCCTACTCCACGCCGCTGGGAAACATCGAAGTGGATTCAACCGCGCTGGCCGAATTGCAATCTCATTTCGAACTTCCCATCACCGCCATCTCGAACGACCACGAACACTCGCTCGAGATCGAACTTCCTTTTTTACAGCGCGTCATTCGGAATGAATTCAAACTCCTGCCGGTCATGATCCGTGCGCAGGAAGCGCATGTTGCGCAAAAACTTGGGCTGGCTCTTGCGCAAACACTCAAAAATAAAAACGCGCTGATCGTCGCGTCCACCGACCTCTCGCATTTTTACGACAGGCGAACCGCGGACAAACTCGATTCCGAAATGCTCAAACGCTTTGAATCATTCGATCCCGATTCCATTTTTGAAGCCGAGCAAACGGGCAAAGGATTTGCCTGTGGCCATGCCGCTGTCGCATCCATGCTATGGGCCGCGCGCGAACTCGGCGCGAACAAGGTTCGGATTTTGAAATACGCCACATCGGGCGATGTAACGGGGGATCATTCATCTGTCGTTGGGTATGGCGCGGCAGTCGTGTTGAAGCAGATATAATCCCATTATGTTTGCCCGCATCGCAGTCAACGTCCCCGCCGTCACCGGCCTCTTCGATTACTCCATCCCTCCCGAACTCGCGCAATCGATTCAACACGGCTGTCTCGTCACGGTACCGTTTGGGAATCAGACTGTGCAGGGCGTGATCGTGGAGTTTGCCGATTCTCCCTCGGTACCGAATCCCAAACCGATTCTCGACCTGCTCGACCCTGCCCCGGTTCTGACTCCGCCCCAGCTTGCCCTTGCGATTCTGTTGGCCGATACCACGCTGAATCCGCTTGCGTCTATCGTCAGCCTTATGATTCCCACCGGATTAAGTCAACAGGCAGACATCAATTACGAATTACGAATTGTAAATTACGATGCGTCCTCTTCAAAAGTTGCGGCTCGTTTGGTTAACTTATTGAAAGAACGCGGTTTCCTGCGCGGACGTCAGATCGACTCTCATTTCGCAAAAGTCGACTGGCGCAAGACGGCGCAGTCGCTTGTCAAAAAAGGAATCATCTCCTCGAAGCATGTCCTGCCGCCGCCGCGGGTGAGACCAAAACACATTCGCGTGGCGCAGTTATCGGTCACGCCGGAAGCGGCACAGGCGGAGATGGATTCGCTTGGCACAAAGCAAACGCTTGCCCGCCGTCAATCTGCGCTAAGATTTCTTATCCAGCAACCCGATGCGATCAACCTTTCGTGGGTCTACGCCGAAACGGGATGCAACCTCGCCGATTTGCAGGAACTCGAAGAACGCGGCTTGATTCGGCTGTTTGAAAATGAGATATTTCGCGATCCGCTTGAACATGCAGGTAGACAGGTAAACAAGGAAACAAGTGCACAGGCGTTTCAACTTACGCTTGGACAATCCATTGCGTTGAATCAGATTTTGGAAGCGACAAAGCATTCATCCTTTATCCTTCAACCTTCGTCCTTTCTTTTGTATGGCATCACCGGCTCCGGCAAAACCGAAATCTACCTCCGTGCCGCCGAAGAGACGATCAAACGCGGCAGGCAGGCGATCATCCTTGTTCCCGAAATTGCATTAACACCGCAAACAGTTCGAAGATTCCTGGCGCGTTTTCCCGGGCAGGTGGGGTTGGTTCATTCCAAACTTTCGGAAGGGGAGAGGTACGACACGTGGCGGAGAGCCCGCGCTGGAAAATTGAATGTGATTATTGGAGCGCGTTCGGCGTTGTTTACGCCGCTGTCAAATATTGGCTTGATCGTCGTCGATGAATGTCATGATGCTTCGTATCATCAGGCCGAGCCTCCTTTTTACAATGCAGTGACTGCCGCGCAGGAATATGCGCGTTTATGCGGAGCGATATGCGTGCTGGGTTCCGCCACCCCCACAGTGGAGCAAAGATTTGCCTCTGAACATGGTGCAACGACAAAACTGGAATTGCCGAATCGTGTAACCGATACCACGCTTCCGCCTGTGCAAGTGGTGGATATGCGCGAGGAACTCAAAACCGGCAATCGCGGAATCTTCTCGCGTGTACTGGCTGAATCATTGGCCGAAACGATTTCGCGCGGCGAACAGGCGATCCTGTTTTTGAATCGGCGCGGCACAGCCACATACATCTTTTGCCGCGATTGCGGGCATGTGCTCAAATGTCCCAACTGCGAAACAACGCTCACGTTACATGTTGAAGGTTTAAAGTTGAAAGTTCAACCTTCAACCTTCAACCTTCGACCTTCGACCCTCCTCTGCCACCATTGCGGATATACCCGCCAGCGCCCAAAGATATGCCCAAATTGCAAAAGTGAGCAGATCCGCGAGTATGGGCTGGGCAGTGAAAAAGTGGAAGCAGATGTGCAGTCCATGTTTCCCGGAGTCCGCACCCTGCGTTGGGATTGGGATACGACTCGCGCAAAAGATTCGCACGAGATCATTCTGACGCATTTTGCGAATCACCAGGCCGATGTATTGGTCGGCACGCAGATGCTTGCCAAGGGGCTCGACCTGCCGCTGGTGACTCTTGTGGGAATCGTCCTCGCGGATGTGGGGCTGAGTCTGCCCGATCCGTTTGCAAACGAGAAAGTATTTCAAACACTTACGCAAGTGGCGGGCAGGGCGGGGCGTTCGTCGCTGGGCGGGAAGGTGATTTTGCAAACCTTCATGCCTGAGCATTACGCGATTCAATTCGCGGCGGGACATGATGTGAACGGATTCTACGAACGTGAGTTGGAATATCGTCGTCAGTTGGGCTACCCGCCGTTTGCGAAATTGGTGCGGCTGGAATATCGTCACACCGACCCGCTCAAGGCTAAGGAAGAGTCGCAGAAAACAGCGGACAGGCTCAAGGTTCAGATGGACCGCAATCGAAACGTCCGTGTTGAATTGATTGGCCCCGTCCCCGCGTTCTTCTCCAAAGTCGACGGCCTGCATCGCTGGCAGATTATCCTGCGCGGCGTTGACCCTGTTTCGATATTAAGAGATTTCAAATTGAGCGATTGGCGGGTGGAAATCGATCCGATCAGTTTGTTATAATCGCCCATATCCAAAAGGAGAGTGAATCATGCAAAGTTTTTCGCGCGGCTGGTCGTTTCTCAAACAAGCCTGGAGCATGGCCTTTAAAGATAAAGACCTGCTTAAACCCTCGGTGTATGCCCTGATCGTTGGGATGATTGTCTCGGCGATCGGAATCATTCCCTTGGTTATCGGGTACATGATTTTAGGCGATCAAGGTGTCGGTGGATTTATCATGTTCGTCATGGGCGGCATTCTCGTTTTTATTCAGTTCGTGGTGAGTTATGTCTTTTCCGGCATGACCGTGTACCTGATCTACGGTTATCTCTCGGAAGGCGATGGCCGTATGGACAAGGCCTGGGCCATCGTCCGCCGCGATTTCTTTGATATCCTCACGCTTGCGGCGGCTTCGACCGCGGTGAATATGCTCCGAAGCGCGGCGAATCGAAATCGCAAAGGCGGAATCGCCGCCAGCGTTGTGCGCTCCGCAACCGGCCTGCTCGAAACATTGTGGACAGAAGCGGCTCTGTTGATTCTTCCTGCAATGGTGATCGACGATTTGAATCTAAAAGACGGCATGCAAAGGATTTTGAAGATCACGAAGGAAAACCTTTTGCTGGTGGGCATTAGTACGGTGGGCGTCCGCTGGGTAACCGGGTTGATCAGTTTTGTCGTTGGTGCGATCGGATTTGTGATCGCCTTTGCCATTGGCGGCGGCGCGGCTGTTGTCTCCGGCGGGAGTACGGCTGTTTCGATTGCCGGCATTGTAATCGGAGCATTGATCTTCTTTACTTTTGTAATGCTGGCGAGCATTTTCAGTTCCTATACCAACACCGCCTATCATACCTGTCTGTATATCTGGGCGAGACAGGTCGAAACTGCCAAGGCTCATGGCAGTTCCGCGCCAGTTGCCGCGCCTGCCCCGCTTGCGGCGGCCCTCGCTTGATGTTCTCGTTGAGCGCAGTCGAAGTGTGGGCGATATGTCCTTGGACTACGCTCAGGACGAATAAAGGAAATCCATGCAACCTGAACCACGGCGTGAAATTATTTCATGGGATGAGATCGACCGTCTCGTCGATCAACTGCTTCCTCAATTCAAGCGGGAATTCACCGCCATGGTGATGATTACGCGCGGCGGGATCGTCCCTGGCGGCCTGCTTGCCGATGCAATGGACATCACCCATATCCTGACCGCCGCCGTTGATTTCCCCGCTCAATCCAAAACCGACAAATCCAGCCTGATGGCTTGGCCGGAATTCATCCAATTCCCGGCGGAGGATAAACTGCGCGGCCGCCCGACTTTAATCGTGGATGACGTCTGGGGTTCCGGGCGGACGATCACTGCCGTGAAGAATCGCGTCTCTGCCGCGGGCGGACTCCCCGAGACCTGTGTTTTGCATTTCAATCCTTATCGCAACCTGTTTGGGAGTGCGCGTCCCGACTATTACGCGGCGATTACCGATGCCTACATTGTCTATCCCTGGGAAATCGATCGCGGCGTCGACCAGGTTTTGCTTGGTGAGATATAATCACAACCATGAAAATAATCGATTCAAGCGTTGAACTACGCATCAAGGCGCTGCGGGGCAACGAATACTTTGACGATCTTCCTGAATCCATGTTGAAGGGCATCTCAAAGCACATGTGCATGCGCGAATACCAGCGCGGCGATGTGGCGCTTTGGGAAGGCGACCCATGCGACGGATTGTTTATCCTGGAACAGGGAAGCGCGAAAATTTTCCGCCTCTCGCCGCAGGGGCGGCAGTATATTGTCCGCGTGTTGCAGGAGGGGGATACGTTTGGGGAGGTGCCCACGTTTGACGGCGGGATGAGCCCGGTCAATGTGGAGGCGTTGGAGCCCTGCCGCGCGTGGATGATCGAAGGCGAAATGTTGCGCGGGCTTGTGCAGGCGCATCCGCAGTTTGCGCAGAAGGTGCTGGTCAATTTTGGGAGGAAGTTGCGCGGCATGATCCGCATGGTGAGTGAGATGGCCTTCTACCAGGTTACTCACCGACTTGCGCGCCTGATTGCCGACGACCTGCCGCAGACGAAGACCACTCCGCAATGGACCCAGGAGCAACTCGCGGCGCGGTTGGGAACCGTCCGCGAAGTGGTGGCGCGTTCTTTGAAGGAATTGGAACGCAGCGGCGCGATCCGCATCGAAGACCGGCGCATTCACATTGCGGATAAAGAAATCTTTCGGCAATGGTCGCAGCCAAGTCATTAAAACAATTGCAACGGCATGCTTCGCGCATTGCCGCCGCAAATGATCAATGTAGCTTCTCGATGAATTGGGGTGTGGGGTGTTTTGAGCGCGCTTCGCGCGCTCAAAACACCCCGCTTCCCTTTCTTATGGAGCCGGGGTTTGATAGTAGGTGTTTATCTCCAACAGATCAAAATCATTGACGGATTGCGCCGCAAGCATTTGTGCCTGGCGGGCGAGGTTGGTGGCGTCGGCTAAAACTTTGAGCGCGTATTCCGGGTTATGGAAGCCGGTGCTGTTTTCGGCGGAGATATAGTCCCACATAAATTGCGCTTCGCGGTGAAGTTTGCGCGCTTCATCGAGCAGGGCGGGGTCGGCATTGCCGGCAGCCACCGCCGCCTTGATGGCGTTGATCGCATCTACAAGCGCATCTTCGGTGGCGATTTTCGTCGTGGCAACCTGTTCCTGAATCGTGTTCACGCGGCGGACGACATACTCGGTGTCGGTGTGGCATTGTCCGCAGGCGGCTTCGGGATTAAGCAGGGGGCTGTGAACGTCGTGTGAGGAATACTTTGCCGCGCCATCGCGCACGTAGGGCATGTGGCAATCGGAACACGATACGCCCGCTTTGAAGTGAGTGCTGTCGGCGGTGAAGAATTCGTATTCGGGATGCTGCGCCTTCAGCATGGGCGTGCCGGCGTCGGGATATTCCCAATCCTTGAAACCGTATTCTTCGTAATACTCGATCATTTCCTCGACCTTGGTTCCCTTATCCCAGGGGAAGGTCAGGTACTTGCCGTCGCCTTTGAAATAATATTCCACATGGCAGTTGGCGCAAACAACAGTGCGCATTTCCTGGCGGGTGAAGGTTTCCCAATCCTTGCCCTGTCGTTCGAGAGCCTCTTTCAGCGCGGGGTTGGTTACGACCAATCGCATTGTCTCTGAATCGTGGCAATTGGAACAGCCGATGGCGTTGTTGATGTTTGGCGTCATTTCATTGAACGACATCTTGTCGTAGGCTTCCATGCCGAGTTCGGTCCACAGGCCGGGATTATCCGATGATTTGCACGAATAGCATGTGCCCGGCGTGCGCTTCGGGTTGGTATCATCCAAATTCAAACGCTTGGTCGCGCGGACATCCTCCAGCGCGTTTGCATGACCGCGGTCGTCGTTGTAATCCTTGCTGAAGGGATACCCTGCAAACAGGATCACCTGACGCGGATCGCGCTCGAGCCATGAGAATTGCGAAGAACCGGCATAGGTGGTGTCCACGTTATTGGTTTTCGTTTTCAGAAATGAATCATATTGATTGGGAAAGTTCACGCCCCATTGGGACGAGTCCGGTTCCATTTGCGCGATCTCGATCAACGGCTGGGTGGCGCGTTCCTGCGGAGGCTGGTTTTTTACAAATACCAAAACGCCCACAAGCGCGGCAGCCAGCACAATGACCAGCCCCGCTAAAATAAGATTGGTGTAATTTTTCATGATAACTTCTCCTTACTTGATGGGGTAGAGGGTGGAGTCTTGATAAGGAACAATGGAAGAGCCACGCTCGCCGTGCGATACGCTTCGATGGCACTCCCAGCAATAGCGGTCATATCCCTGCGCGCCAGCCATCACGGTTTCGACGGTCGTTTCATGACAGCGCACGCAGTTATGCTGGATGATTTCTTTCGTCGTGTCACTGGCACGGATGGCGATAGGAATATTCCCCGTCACGAAGGCATAGGTATCCTTCATGCCCTGTCGCCCCTTTTCGAAATAATACGCGGCTACATTTTCATGCGGCAGGTGGCAATCGACACACTTCGCGACGTTCTCGTGTGGCGCGTGATACCAGTTTTCATATTGGGAGTCCATTGCGTGGCAGTTGTTGCATGTCTCGGGTGCGTCGCCCCCATAAGCCGGCGCGTCGGTGACAAAGATGAACAGGCCCAGAGCAAGGACTGCGGCAGTCACTGCGATAATGAAAGGTGTTCTGGTCATGGGCTATCCTCGGAAAAGATTAATGTGCGCTTAATATAAAACAGAGGCGGGATTTTGTTTGTAACTTTTGTCACATTCCATCATTCAATCTGAGTTTTGGATGAGTGCCAAATCTGCCTAAATTTGTCCGAACTTGAAAGCGATCACCCCCTTATGAATTTGACTTCCGTCTCCCGCCCCGTCGACGCCTGATTCAGCGAAACGGGGCGGGATTCTTTCCGTTGCCTTATGGAGTGCAAAATCGGAGATTTTGCACTCCGAAGTCAGAGACTTCGGACTCCGCCTTTACGGCATATGCCCATCCATCCCGGAGCCGCCCATATCTTCCGCCTCCTGCACAGGGACGGTCAACACAATATCGGCATGATTCTTGAAATGCAGGGTGAGTGTGATCTTCTCGCCGACCTTCAAATCCTGCTTCAGGCCGATGAGCATGATGTGATAACTGCCGGGCTTCAATTCCAATTCGCCGCCGGAGGGCAGGGAAACGGATTCTTGCGGCAGCATCTGCATGACGCCATCCGCGCTCATTTGGCTGAGGTGGATTTCAGCGGCAGTTGCAATATCGCATGAGACGCCGATCAGTTCGTCGTCGGTGTCGGTGTAGTTTGCCAGGGTCATGTAGGCGGCACTGTTGCCGTCTTTCAATGCGGCGCGCGCCCAATAATCGCCTGCCTGAATGTCAGTCCCTTTTGGGCCGCATGCGCTGAGGAGGAAGATTACTATCAAAATGAAGGGGATTATTTTTTTCATGGTTTCCTTTGTATAGAGTAGATGGTGCTCTCTTGCGACGATACGCGTTTGGCGGGCGGCGCTAGGAGAGATCTGTGCATTATG
>JACPVD010000029.1 GCA_016191895.1 Chloroflexota bacterium
TCCCCAAATAAACCGCCTCGCAAAACGACACGGCACGGCGCACTGCAAGCGGTTTTTCCAATTCGAGAATCACAACTTTAAATCCGCTGCGATACAGGCGCAGCGCCACCCCGCTTGCAAGGTCGCCGCCTCCGCGCACCATAACTAAATGATTCATAAAATCTCCTTTGATGTCGGCCTTTCCTGCGTCATGTGGGCGAACGAATACAATGCAAGATACACAAACGCATAAAAGACCGCGAATAAAATGGTAAATGCCACCAGGCGCTTCGACGGATCGACCGCGAGACCGAGAATCGTCATCGCGATCTCGCCGGGAGCGTTCAAAATATCCCATGAATTGAAACGCACGAAGCGGCCAAGATACACGCCGAAACTGCCCAGCCCTGAAACGGTAAACACAAACACCCAGCCCAGCCACCTTCCAAACGTTCGCTGGATGATGTCGTGCATCAGGTACAGCGATACAAGCCCGAGTAATAGCCCCGTCCACGAAAACCAGACCATCACGATCACATCATACCAAAGCGGCGCGCTCGTGGACTGGATCGCCAGATGTTGCAGGTCGGTCAGGATATAGGGCGCGTTGGGAAAGAAGATCAGCCACATGAAGGCCGTTAACGGGAGGACGAAATATAACATCCACTTTCGCCATGAAAACGTCCACGCCAGGTAGGCAAGGACAAACGGAATCCATGCGAGAAACAGATTCCAGACAAGGTTGGTGTAGCGAACCGAGTCGCTATAGGCGATCCGCGCCGCTACGAGAAACACGCATACCGCCGAGGCAAGAACCATCAATGCAAAGACGGCGATCTTGTAACGGTTGCGGAGGAGGAAGTTTTTCAGGGTGGTGAACATGGGAAAATATCGCCTTGCGCGCTTCGACTGGGCTCGATACGGTGAGTAAGGGACGAACCGTCGACCAGCCGCTCAACGCGGATTACCTCATCTCGCGCAGGAAAACCACCAGATCGATGTCGCCGGGCGAATGGCCGAGTTCCGTAAGCATGGCGGCGGCTTCACTTCGGTGCTGTGTGCCGTGATTGACCACATGCGCCATGACGTGCCAGAGGATATTTGCCCTTTCTTCGCCACGGGTGGTTTTATATTGAAAGGAGGCGTTCAATCGCTCGTCCGTCAGATTATCTATGAAAGCGCGTAGCGCTTTTTCCTCCTCCTCCCAGCGCGCGCGGAGAATCTCGAACGTGGGGATGTCTTCCGGCTTGATGATAGCCGCCGGCGATTCGCCCTGCCAGCGCATGCGCCAGATCCATTCTGCCATCAGGGTGTGGATCAGCGTGCCGTGCAAGCCGCCATGTGGAAAGGATGAGGGGGTGGTGAAAAGTTCATCCGCCACTTTTGCGGTCGCATCCAGTATGCGCTGGTTTGCCCAGTAGTTGTATTTGTAAAGCAGTTGAATATCCTGTTTGTTCATGGAAAGAACCTCCAATTATCAGTAGATCACGGGTTGCAGACTTCAGTCTGCAATTTGCCCGGCAAAAGCGGACTGATGCTTCGGTAATACTCAGCACAAGCGTCCTCAATCCGGTATGGATTCGTGATCTACTGATTGTTACATATCAAATTAAATTTTGACGCACATCAGGGGGGAAGTGGGGTGTTTTGAGCGCGCGAAGCGCGCTCAAAACACCCCACACCCCAATTTATTGAGAAGATACCACATCACGATAAAAACTTTAGCAAAATCGGGTTCACAACTTCCGGCCGCTCGTAATGCGGAATGTGACTGCAATCGTCGACCGCGTGAAATTCGGCGTGAGGCATGGCCTTCACAAGCATATCACTATTTCCGAACGGCGTCGTCGTATCGTTCCTGCCCCAAAATAATAACGTCGGTTTTTTCAATGATCCAACGCGCTCGTAGGTTTCGTAAAATGAGTCGAGCATTCCGCTTCGCATGCTGGAAAGGATCGCGCGTTTGAATCCCTTGAACTGCATCTGGATTTTGTACTGCGTTTGAAAATGTTCGACCAGTTTTTTATCGAAGATATCCGACGCGAGGCTCTTGATCATGCTCCCGCTTCCAAATAAACCGAAAACCAGTTCGCCAAAAATGGGCAGTTTCGTCGCCTCGAGCAGGATCGAGATCTGAATTCGCTGTACCCCGGCCGGGTCGATCAATACATGCCTGCGGACAACCTCCGGGTATCGCGCAATGAACGAAGCGGTCACCGTCCCGCCCATCGAAAGCCCAAGCAGGGTGATGTCCTTTAAATTCAACGCGTCGAGCAAATCCCTCAACTGGCGGACGAACAAATGGATGTCATATTTCATGCGAGGACGGTCTGAATATCCGCGCCCAAACAGGTCGTAGCGCAGCACGCGAAATCCAGCCTGCGTCAAAAACTCGAACGTGGGATCGAAGATGAAATACGGGACGGAGAATCCATGCACAAGGACAATGAGTTGTCCGCTTTCGGGGCCGCGAAGTTCGTAGTGGGTGATTCCATCCGTCAGTTTGATGAACGATCCGCCTGCCTCTTTGCGGGCGGAGTCGTCCAGTTCGCGGGTTTCATCCAAATAAGGAAAGGGCATGCTTTATGGTATCCCTCCGCCCTCCCGAAAGAGCCATCGGGACTACGTGAGCGTAGTCGAAGGGCATCTTGGCAATCGTGGTCTCGGTACGGCGAAAGAGCATCGCCTACTCGACCACCAATCGTAAATCGACCTATATCTTCCCAAGCGCGCGCAAGACTCTCTCCGGCGTGAAGGGGAATTCATTCATCCAAACCCCGGTGGCATCATGGATTGCCGCGGCGATGGCGGGAGCGACAGGCAGGAAGGGCAATTCGCCCAAACCTCGCGCTCCCCAGGGACCGTTCGGGTCGGGGACTTCGACCAAAACCGATTCGACCGATTCGGGAATGTCCCAAATAGTTGGGATGAGATATGTGCTCAATTGATCGGTGAGCACGCGGCCGTCTTTTGTCTTGTAATCTTCGAGCACAGCGTACCCGTGCGCCTGTACCACCGCTCCTTCGATTTGACCGACGACCAGATCCGGGTTGATGGCTTTGCCCACGTCGTCGGCAGAGACGATGCGAATCACGCGTATGTGGCCGGTTTCGGTATCCACTTCCACTTCAGCGGCCTGTGCGGCATAGGCGTAGGAAAAGTTCGGGGTGGAGTGTCCCGTGTCATGGTCGAACGGCGTGGTGCGCGGGGCGAGATATTTGAATTCGGCGATGGCAGGGCGTTCCTCCATCTTCCATTTTTGGAGAGCCGCTTCCGCCGCGCCTTTGATCGAGTTGCCGGCCATGAATGTCAGGCGCGAAGCCGAGGCCGAGCCGGGATTTCCCTGCGTGGCGGAATCGGAGGTCTTGAGTTCGATTCTTTCTTCCGGCAAACCCAGCACCTGCGCCGCCATTTGAATCATGACCGTGTGCGTACCCTGTCCCACTTCCGCGCCGGCGTGATGCACGATGGCGCGTTCCATTTTTGCATTGCCGTAAATTTCAACTTTCGCCCAACAGTTTTCCTGATAGCCAAACGAGAAACCCACGTTCTTGAACCCGGCTGCGAATCCCCGTCCGCGCGCGAG
Organism: Chloroflexota bacterium; assembly: GCA_016191895.1. Classification (GTDB taxonomy): domain Bacteria; phylum Chloroflexota; class Anaerolineae; order Anaerolineales; family Villigracilaceae; genus Villigracilis. Next base: position 3,566 of record JACPVD010000029.1, read on the forward strand.
ATGCGATTTTATTTTTTTCGTTTTTGATTTTTTCCAGCGGAATTTATCCCGCGCCGCTTCGATACACTCGCGGATGCTGACGGGGTTTGGCGCAGGCGTGCCAACGCCCATTGTGTCGCCGTCTTTCAGCGCGTTGCGGAGTCGGATTTCAACAGGGTCAAGGCCGAGTTTTTCGGCGAGTTTGTTCATTTGCGTTTCGGCCATGAACAAGGCTTGCGGCGCGCCGAATCCGCGAAAGGCCGCAGAGGGGACGTTGTTGGTGTACACGCCGTACACATCCACATTGACATTCGGGATGAAGTATGGCCCCGTCGATGTGATGGCCGCATTGCCGAGCACTTTGTTCGAGGTGTACATGTATGCGCCGCCGTCGCCGATCAATTCGTTTTCCGCGGCGATCAGTTTGCCATCTCTGGTCGCGCCCCATTTTGCCTTGATCGTAACCGGGTGGCGTTTGCCATGCCCGATGATCGACTCGCGCCGCGACCAGATGATCTTCACGGGGCGTTGTAATTTCCATGCAGCCAAAGCCAGCACGATCTGCACCGACATATCCTCGCGCCCGCCGAATGCGCCGCCGATAGCCGGGTACACAATGCGAATCTTTTCATTGGGCAGGCCGAGCGCGTGGGCGATGGTTTCGCGGTCGGCGTGAGTCCATTGGCCGCCGGCTTCGATGGTGACAAGCCCCTCGTCGTCGATGTAGGCAAGCCCGGCTTCGGGTTGCAAATAGGCGTGTTCCTGCACCGGCGTATGATATTCGCCTTCGATGATTATGTCCGCTTTTGCAAAGGCTTCGCCCACATTCCCTTTGCGGATCTTGTAATGGACACAGACGTTGGAGTCGCCGCGGTCTGGATGCAGAATCGGCGCGTCAGAACGCAGGGCAGTTGCCGGGTTGGGGAGAAGCGGGAGGTCTTCGTAGTCCACTTGAATCACTTGAATCGCCGCATCCGCCTTGACCTCGGACTCGGCCACCACGACCGCAACTTGATCTCCCACAAAGCGGACGATGTCGGTATAAGGCTTGGCGGAACCGGGGCCGCACAAAACGGGCTGATCGGGAATCTGCAAACCGTATTCGTTGACCGGCACATCTTTTGCCGTGTACACAGCGACAACGCCCGGCGCAGATTCGGCTTTGCTTGTGTCGATATTTTTCACGCGGGCATGCGGGCGCCCGGCGAAAAGCGTCTTCATATACAGCATGCCCGGCATGGCGAGATCGCCCGAGTACAGGGCTTTGCCGGTCACTTTATCACGCGCGTCGATTCGCGGGACTGATTTTCCGACGGAGTTATTGGGCATAATTTCCTAACGCGATTTTTTGGTTATTTTGACTTTTTCCGGCGGCGCGTCGGTGGGGCCGTATTTGGGCGGGCCGACGATGCGGAATGTGATTGCGTAGATCATCGAGATCAGGCCGCTTAAGAGAATCAAAACCATCAGGCTGGCGGATGCGTTGGCGTAAAAATGCGGGATTTTGCCGATCCACCCGAAAATCGTTTGCAGGCCGGCGGTGGCGGTGAGCCACTCCGGTAATTTTACGGGTTGCATCATTTCATAGGGTATCGGCCATTTGCTGTCGATTCCGATTTGCACGATCGTGGAACCGATGACGATGGACACGAACGGAAGGAACATCATCATCACACAGCCGATTCCGCGCCATACGCCGTGCGGTTCCTTGGATCGGTTCGTCGCTTGTTGGGGAGCGAAGTTTTGATTGTATTTGCCCATGATTACCTCTCGAAGTTAAGTAGCGCGGACTTCAGTCCGCTTTTGCCGAGACATGCGCAGACTAAAGTCTGCGCTACTTTGTGGCGTTGATTTTCTCGAGCGCGTCGGCCAGTATCGCTTTTGAAACCTGCTGAAGCAAGCGTACTCTTTCGGGCCGCGAAAGGATAATACGGTTTTGATCCAGTTCCTTTTCAAAAACCTGCCGCAAGATTTCCACGATCTGGCTGTCAACCCCGTTTTGCTGCATGCGCCGTGTCATTCGTTTCAGAACATCGTCGTAAGAGCCGGGGTTTGGATAAGCGCTTGGCGGGTTGAGCATGGATTTAATCCTTTCCGGGGTGGCGGGATACTGCTTGGAAGCGGGAAAAACTCAAAGCGACGAAAACACAAAACACCACGGAATCCCCAGTGTCTAATGCGCGCTTTGTTGGGTGAATTTTTAGTACCAAATTTTTATATCGGAACCAGTATCAATTTTTTGTAATTTTTGCTGGCTTCTCATCTTGCTCTATCTGTCTTCTCACGCGCTTGCGTCTTCAATCGCCTTGACGATCTTGTAATAACCGGTGCAGCGGCACAAATTGCCGGTGATGGCCTGTTCGATCTCGTTGCGGGTCGGGTTTGCTTTTTCCTCCAACAGCATCGCGCCAGACATGACCAGCCCCGGCGTGCAATATCCGCATTGGACCGCGCCATGCTCGATGAACGCCTCTTGAACAGGGTGCAACAGACTCCCCTCTCCTTTAGGAGCCCCCTTCGGGGATGATAAGGGGCTGGGGGTGAGGTCCGCCAACCCTTCGATCGTAGTGATCTCCGCGCCATGCGCTCTCGGCGCAGGGACAAGGCACGACATGACCGCCTTGCCATCCAGAAAGATCGTGCATGCGCCGCACTCGCCCTCGGCACAGCCTTCCTTTGTGCCGGTGAGCATCCCTTCTTCACGCAACAATCGAAGCAGGGTTTTGTTGTAGCCGTCATTGAAGGAATATTTTTTTCCGTTGATCGTTGTTTCGATGGGTGAAGCAGGGAACATGCCGCCCATGACAACTGCGGAATCTTTTGCCTGCAACAGGATCGGTTTCTTCGGCATCCCCGCTTGTTCCTTGCCGTCGCGAATCGCGCGAAGTCCGCGCAAGGTGATGACCCTGACCATCTCGCGTCGATATGCGGCGGATCCGCGCACATCGTCGATGGGATGCGCCGACTTAACGGCCAATTCCGCGGCGAGGGCGATGTTCTTCTCTGTGAGTTTTTTCTTCGCGAGGAATTTTTCCGCTTCCTCCGCATGGACGATGATCGGGGTGACTGCTCCGAGGGTGATCGTCGCCTTTCGGACGGTATCCGCTGTCAGGTTAAGGATGATCGCGACATTTACCAGCGAGATCGCCTGTGCGCGGCGCAACGCCAGTTTGATAAACGTCCCGCGCATGGATTTGGTCATGGCGGGGAAGGAAATATCTACCAGCATTTCGTCGGCTTGCATGACTGTTTTGCGGACGCCGGTGTAAAACTCATTCAATGGGATGGTCCGCTCGCCGCGAGTCGAAAGCAGGGTCACGCTTGCGCTGAGGGCCATGAGTGGCGTGATCGTGTCGTTGGCCGGGGACGCGGTGATGAGATTGCCCGCGATCGTTCCGCGGTTGCGAATCTGCGGCGCGCCCACTTCCCACGCGGCTCTTGCCAGCGGGTAGGCGTGTTTGCGAATCAATGTAGACGCGGCGCAATCATTGTGCGTGACGAGCGACCCCAGATGAATGGCGCCGTCCTCGTCGATTGAGATTTGATTTAGGGCTGGGATGCGCGAAACGTCGACGAGGGTATCGATTCCCTTGCGAACGCCGCGCTCGAGTTCGAGGATGAGGTCCGTGCCGCCGGCCATGACGCGGGCGCGTTCCTTTCGTTCCCCCAGAATCTTTATGACCTCATCGGTGGAGGTTGCGTTGATGTATTCGTGCCACATGTCGATTCGCGTAGGGGCACAGCATCGCTGTGCCCCTATAAAAAAATTACTCCCTGCTTCCCGTTACAACCTCGGAGCGGCGCTCGAAGGTTTCCACGGCAAGACGGGCGTTCGATGTCAGGTTGCGAATGGCGGCGGGAAGCGCCTCATCGTCGCTGAGGCTGGCTTCCACGTTATCCAGCGCGCTGCTTACCTGGTCTCCAAGGGTAAAGAACGCAAGGTCGAATTGATAGATCGCTTCGAGTTCCTTCTCGTTGATCTTTGTCGCGTCGAACAGGCCGGAGTATCCGCGCGCGGCCTTGCTGATCTTGTCGATGAAGGTGCGCAGGATGAGCGCGGCCTTGTCCATGTCGTCCACATAGGCGATCTTGCCGCTGTTGACAAGGTCCACTTGCAGGTTGGAAGCGCGGCTCCAAAGTTCGTCGAAGCGCCGCGCCACAGTATCGCGCAGGATTTTGTCTGCGTCGCGGCGGTTTTGTCGTTCGATGTAGCCGCTGAAACCGGGGATGTACGAAAGCAATTTCTTGAACGGGTCGATCTGACTGCTTACTTTTTCGAAAAAGTCACTCATGTGCGCCTCCTGCCAAAGGTGTACGCATTTCAATGAATTAGGGTTGCCAACCCATTATAGCCGCAGTTTCTGGTTATAATCAAGCAATGGTGTGCAAGCAAACCATGTCAGACATGGAGTCGAAAGTCTCCGACTTTCGAGCAAAATCTGGAGATTTTGCAGTCCACGATGAGAACCTTTGCTTGCACACAAGCAATGGCTTCCTGCCATCTCAATTTTTTAGGAGACAACAATGATCACTGATATTCAATCCCTGCTGGGCGACAAGGCGAAGACCCTGCTCGAGTTTGACTCGCCCAAGATTCCAAAGGAACGCCTGCACCTGCCGGGCCCGGACTTTTTAGATCGCATCTTCCTTCAATCGGATCGTAACCCCCGCGTGTTGAACAACCTCGCGTCGATGTACAACCATGGGCGGCTGGCTGGAACCGGCTACCTGTCCATTTTGCCGGTGGATCAAGGCATCGAACATTCCGCCGGCGCGAGTTTTGCCAAAAATCCCGATTATTTCGACCCGGAGAACATCGTCAAACTCGCCATCGAAGGCGGTTGCAACGCGGTCGCCTCCACATTCGGCGTGCTTGGGCTGATGTCGCGCAAGTATGCGCACAAGATTCCGTTTATCGTGAAGATCAATCACAATGAGTTATTGACCTATCCGAACAGTTATGAACAGATTCTATTTGGAACAATAGAACAGGCCTACGACATGGGCGCGGCGGCGGTCGGCGCCACCATTTACTTTGGCTCGGACGATTCTCACAGGGAGATCGTTGAAATTGCGCAAGCCTTCGCGTTGGCGCATGAATTGGGAATGGCGACCATTTTGTGGTGCTATCTGCGTAACCCTGCTTTCAAAAAAGATAAGGATTACCATGTCTCCGCCGATCTGACCGGGCAGGGCAATCACCTCGGCGTTACGATTTCCGCGGATATTGTCAAGCAGAAACTGGCCGAGAACAACGGCGGATTCCTCGCTTTGAACGCCGAGAGCGTTTCCTATGGCAAACTGGACAAACGCATCTACAGCGACCTCACCAGCGACCACCCGATCGACCTGTGCCGTTACCAGGTGGCGAATTGTTACATGGGTCGCGCCGGGTTGATCAACAGCGGCGGCGCTTCCGGTACAAACGATTTTGCCGAAGCGGCGGAGACAGCCGTTATCAACAAGCGCGCAGGCGGGCAGGGATTGATCTCCGGCCGCAAGGCGTTCCAACGCCCGCTGGCGGAGGGTGTGAAGATTCTAAACACCATCCAGGATGTGTACCTGGATCAAAATATTGCTGTAGCGTAGTTGTGCCGTTAAAAAAACCGGGGTGTGGGGTGTTTTGAGCGCGCGAAGCGCGCTCAAAACACCCCACTTTCTCCTTATTTTTGAAAAGATACCCATGCCCCAATCCGATCAAGGCGTCACCAAAGACAGGTACATGCTCATTCCCCGCACGGCGATTTTACTCCGTCGCGGGGAACATTATTTATTGATGAAAGGCGCGCCCACAAAGCGATTGTGGGCCGGGAAATACAACGGCCTCGGCGGGCATGTGGAGCGGGGGGAGGATATTTGCTCCGCCGCCCGGCGCGAGTTGATGGAAGAGACCGGTCTCACCGCAGACTTGTGGCTGTGCGGCACGGTCATTGTCGATGCCGGGGATGTGGGAGTCTGCCTGTTTATGTTTTGTGGGGAAAACGTTCAAGGGGAGATTCAAGCCGGTGGGGAAGGAACAGCCGAATGGTTAAGTCGCGATGCGGTTTTTCATCTTCCCGTTGTCGAAGATTTGCCGATCCTGCTCGAACAAATTCACGGCATGAAGCGCGGCGATCCCCCCTTCTCCGCGCGTTCTTATTATGACGAAAACGATAAATTGCATGTTGTGTTTGGGGAATAAAAAAAGTCACAAACTTTTCCTTTGTGACCCTTCGTGGTAACTTTCTACCGCCACTTCATCAATGAGATCGTAAATTTGCTTCCATGCCCCGGGCGGCTTTCCACATCCAGGGTGCCGTTGTGTTGCATGATCACCTGGCGCGTGATCGAAAGGCCGATGCCGATGCCGCTGTAGAGTTCGTCGCCGCTTTTTTCGAGATGGAAGAATCGGTCGAAAATTCGCGGGCGGATCTCCGGCGCAATACCGATGCCGTGATCTTCCAACGAAACGAGCGCTCGTTCCCGTTGCTCTTCGAAGCGCACTTCCACTTCGCCGTTGATCGGGCTGAACTTGATCGCGTTGTCCAAAAGGGCGGTTACCGCGCGGCCAAGCGATTGCGCGTCGCCCTTCACTTCGGAAATGCCGCGCTCGCCCTTTACCTTGATCGTGACGTTCTTCAGGCGCGCCCTGTCTTCGTATTTCGCCACAATATCTTTCGTCACTTCCACAATATTCACCGCCTGGAATTCGGGCAGAACCAGTTCGATCTCCTGCAAAAAGAGCAGGTCGTTTGCCAGCGTGGTGATCTGATCCACATTTCGCGCAACGGTCTCCACGGTCGAACTCATTTGCTCGCCCGAAACCATTCCCTTTTTGATCGCCTGCAAATATCCGCTTGCCACCATCAGCGGCGTGCGCAACTCATGCGCAATGTTCGAAAGAAATTCCCGGCGAATCAAATCCTGTTCGGCGAGTTTTTGATATGCATTCGCCAGTTCCGATGCGCGCACACGCAAATCGTCGATTGCCATTTGATCGTTCTGGCGCAACCGGCTGCTGATCTCGCCGACCATCGCCATCGCCACGCTGGGGCTGTGTTTCAACACGCGGTCGAACCCGTCCTTGTCGAGTTCGAGCACGATTACGCTGGTCTTTGATTTAACGGTGGCGGCGCGCGGCGCGTTATGAATGAGCGCCATTTCCCCGAAAAAATCCCCGGCGGTCAGCGCTTTCAACACGCGAAGCTCGGAATTATTAATCACCTTCGACACTTCGAAGTCGCCTTCGAGCACCATGTAAAACACATGTTCGATTTCATTTTCCTTGCATAACACCGTCTCGGGCGGGTACGCCTGAATGCGGCTGTTCATGATGATTTCCTGCACTTCGTCGGCCTTGATGCCGGGAAACGCGCGCGGAATGATCTTTGCGGGAGTTCGTGTGTTGGTCATAATCGCCTTCTATTTTTTGCATTTTATCACGCAAGCCGTGGACTCCAAAGTCTCCAGACTTTGGACATTTGTCCTATAATCGCCGCATGCAGTGGACGTTAGAGAACGCCCACCTGCGCCCGAAGCGTAATCACTGCAAGGATTCCCCTATGAACCTCATCTCCCGCCTCTTGTGGATGACGACCTTCGCATCCATCTTGACCTCAGCCTGCCAGCCTGCAATGACCGAGTCAGCGCCGACGGCTTTTCTTCCCACGTCTGAGCCCCTGCCGATTCCCAGCGAAACGCCTGTTCCCACTCCTGTCGCCCCTGAATCGACTCCCACACCCATTCCGCTTGTGCCGAATTTTTCGCA
>JACPVD010000077.1 GCA_016191895.1 Chloroflexota bacterium
CACGTCCACCGTTTCCATGGGTTTTCCCTTGGGGTCTTTCTTTGTCGGGTGCGGGCCAACGGGAATACCGCGTCCGTTATCTTCAACCGTCAAACTGCTGTCGGCGTGGATGGTGATGTTGATCGAATTGCAAAATCCGGCCAGCGCCTCGTCGATGGAATTATCCACCACTTCATAGACAAGGTGGTGCAAGGCTTTGATATCCGTTCCACCCACATACATGCCGGGGCGTTTGCGCACATGCTCGATTCCCTCGAGCGCTTGAATGGAACCAACGTCGTAATTGATCTTCTTTTCTTTTTCTGCCATGAAAAATTCTCCGACTCTGTTAACTATTACGTGTTTACGTGTTTACGTGTTTACGTGTTACGCGCGCCCCATCCTCATGCCTGTTTCACCGCGGGGTTCGGGCGGAGTTTATCCATCACGCCCTGCAACCAGACGTTCATATCGCGATAATAGATGAAACTGCCGGCCAGCAAAGCCGTTGTGACAAAGGAATGGCCGAAGATTCCCAACAACGTCATCCACGAATCTTCGGGGGGGATGCTCCACAAAAAATTCAGGCCAAAGGCCAACAGGAACACCGTCAACACGAACATACTGCTTGTAGGCAGGGTAAAGCGCGCCAGTTGAAAACTGCTCAAGATGGACATGATGAAATTCTGACGCTTCAAAAATATCCCGTGCGGCCAGAAGAATAAGGGCACGATCACCCACATCGAAGCGATGCTGAAGAACAACACCAGCAGGTTCGCCGCAAATGCGCTGAATTGCAACAATACCGCCAGCACAAGTAAAACCGGTGTCATCACCATCACCAAAAAGATTCCCCAAACAATCGACATGAGAATCGTCTGCGCAATGGCACGGAGCGGATTCAGCGGCTGGGCATCCTTATTTGCCAATGCCAGCCATGCCACACTGCGAAAGTACAACCCGCCGCCGATCCACCCGGCCAGGGTCAGTAAAAAGATCCAGCCGAGTAAACTCAACCCGCTCACCTGCAAAACCAGCGGGTTCCCCAGCGGAGTCTGCGACGCGTCCTGCGGCAGAAGCAGGCTGGAGATGCCAATCGGGATCGTGCGCAGAATCCAAAACAGGTTGATGGATGGAATCGTACTTTCGTATCCAGCCAGCACCCGTTGAATATCGTCCGCCGGCACGCCCCCGGCGCGCCAGATCGCAACCATGTCACTTTTGATCGAATCGAACAACGCATCCATGCGCAGGCGCGGGCCCAGCCACATGAACAGATTCAGCATCAACGGCAACAGGATCGCCGTGATGTGGGATGCGATGGTGTCGAAGCCTGCTTTGATTGAATTAATAATGCCGGGGGGCGGAGGCAGATGTTCCGTTCGAGTTACTTCCATAACGTTTTGATTCTACCATACCCCCGCTTGCATCCATGCGCCCCCACAGGTACAATCTTTGCATGCAAGAAACCCGCTCCTATTTGCCATCGGCGGACCGGCTGGGAATGCTGATCGCATCCATCCTGCTGACGTTTGCCCTCACGCGGCTGATTCAATCGCCCCGCCTTACGCTCACCATCGACCTGCCCGGTTTCTATTACGCTTATCCCTTCACCCTCGGCACCGCCATGACGGTCCTCGCCGCGGCGCTTACCGCCGCCGGCATGAGATGGCTTACGCAAAGCCATCCCGCGCTTGGGCAGAGACCCAACATTGAACACTTGATGATCCCCACCCTGACAACCTTCGTCATGGGCGCGCCGCTTGCCTTGTTGAGCGGACGGGCATGGTGGATCGGGTTTGCCGCGAGCGCATTCATTCTCCTGGTTGTTTTGCAGGCCGAATACATCACCATCGATCCCTCCGCGCCGGCCTACGGATTTGCGCGCGCCGGGCTTACAGCGCTGGGGTATGCCCTGTTTTTCATTCTCGTAACTTCACTGCGATTTTCGGGCGCGCGCATGTTCCTGCTTGTGCCGGTGATTTTTCTCACGGCGGGTTTGATCTGCCTGCGCATCCTGCACCTCGACGGCGCCGACCGATGGGACTTTCCCTGGGCGTTCGGCATTGCGTTCGTTTGCGCGCAAATCGGCGCGGGGTTGCATTACTGGTCGCTCTCATTGATTCAATTCGGCCTCATCGTCACCGGCTTGTTATATGCGCTGACCACGCTTTCGATGAACCTGGCGGAAAATATTCCCCTGCGCCGCGCAACTCTCGGCTCCGCGATCATCGCCGGAACTGCGTGGGCCGCCGCGATATTTTTGCGATGACGCACTCCCTTACATTGACAAAAAGGCAACTCGACCACATGATCGCCCATGTCCGCGCCCAGGCGCCGCTGGAGGCTTGCGGGCTTTTAGCGGGGAAAGACTCAACGGTGGAATCGATTCTCATTGTGGCGAATCAGGCTCAAAGTCCCGTGCGATTCGTGATGGATCCAATCGGGCAATTGACCGCATTCGACTGGATCGACTCGAACGGGCTGGACCTCGTCGGCATCTTCCACTCGCATCCATCTGGACCTGAAACTGTTTCACCAATCGACGTTGCGGAGGCCGCCTATGCCGTTGTGCATGTCGTCCTTGCGCCTATGGATACCCAATGGCGCGCGCGCGGGTTTTGGATAGAGAACGGGGATTTCAGCGAAGTGGTTTTGCAAATCATATAAGCAACCATCTTTCAATTTCCGTGTTTTCATGAATACACTCAAACCGGAGGAGCGTCAATGCAAATGGCATTCGATCTTGGGATTATCTTTCTCGCGTACGTTATCGGCTCGATTCCTTTTGGCCTGCTGATCGTAAAAGTGACCACTGGAAAAGATATTCGCAAAGTGGAGAGCGGGCGCACGGGCGGCACGAACGCCATGCGCGCAGCGGGGTTTTGGGCGGGCTTTACAACGGCAATGCTCGATATTTTGAAGGGAGCGGCGGGCGCGTGGCTTGCGATGTGGCTGACGCCGGATCATCATTGGGTACACGTGGCCGCGCCCATCGCCGCGATCATCGGGCATAACTATTCGATCTTTTTGCCCAACCGTGATGAAAACGGAAAATTCATCGGTTTGCGGGGCGGCGCGGGCGGCGCGCCATCGGTGGGCGGCGCCATGGGCTTGTGGCCCGCTTCGATATTGATCATCCTGCCCCTCGGTATGTTGACCTTTTTCACAGTCGGTATTGCATCCGTGACAACGATGGCTGTGGCTTTTTTTGCGATTATCATTTTCGCCATTCGCGCTTCGCAGGGGCTCATGCCCTGGATCGATGTGCTTTATGGCGTGGGCGCGGAAATCCTCCTTTTATGGGCATTACGCCCGAATCTCAAACGCCTGTTCGAAGGCAATGAGCGGGTTGTGAAGTATAGTTTGCACGGCTGGTTGAAGGCGAGAAAAGAGGGGATGCAAGAGAATAGAGAATAGAGATTTGCAAAGGAGGCTGTCGGGAGATGGTCTCTTTTTGTTTTCAGTTTTCATCTTTTGCAAAGGCTTCATGCGCCGCGCCTTTGAACGATGCGGGCGGAGGCAGACTGCGGCGTTGGCAATATTTGATCAGCCACGCATGGTTGATATCCGCCGGGTAAAAGTGGGTAGGCTTTCCCAGTTTTTGCCCGGCCAGCATCTCATCACGAACGATCTCGCCGCCGCCGATGCCTACAAGAACATCGCTGCTATCGACCATGGCCTGTGATGTGGGAGAGAGGGTATTTGAGTTTGGCAGGTTTCCGCCCCATTGACTATCGGCGATGAAACAAATACGATCCACATCCGCGCTGATTTCGCCGGGGTAATCCAGTGCGAGGGATGAAACGATTCCGGTGGTCGTAAATTTCAGCGACTTTGCCAGCGGATAAATCGCGCCTAATCCACCGCGCGTCGCGCCGATGTTGATCAGAGTCGTTTCAGGGGAATACTGAGAAAGAACACTTCGGGATGTTTCGAGCATGGCTTTTTCATCTTCATAATGGGACGAATACCCAAAAAGGGTCAACACGGTTTTCCCCAATCCTTTGATATATATGGTCGCCTCGTCTGCCATCATTCCCCAACCAGCAACTTTTTTATTCAGGCGGAATTGCAAAATGAAACGGCCATACATTTGCTTTAGTTTCACGCCAATTCTCCTATCCAACTTAAGCACCTACCTTACATGCCCATCTGGCCCAAGAAGGGTATGTGGAGTGTTTTGAGCGCGCTTCGCGCGCTCAAAACACTCCACACCCCAGTTTGTGTAGCATCACAAAAAAACTATTTCTCCTCCGACGCGCTCAGCCTCCACACTGCCAGGACAAAGAACAACACCGCATACCCGGCCAGCGCGGCGGAGGGGATCGCAACAGAGTCCAGGCCAAAGCCGCGCACAATGACATTTTTGAATCCATCCATGGCCCAGGCGACGGGCGTGAGATGCCCGATGATCTGGAACGTTTCACCTGTCACTTCCAACGGCACCCACGCGCCGCCCAGCCCGGCAAACACGAACATGGGAACGATCGAGAATGTGACGGCCTGCTCCTCGCTTTTCGCAAAAATCCCGATCAATAACCCCAGTGCCGAGATGCACAATGCCGCGCTGAAGGCCACCAGCAGCGTGGCGAAAGGCTCGCGCATATAGTCCACCTTCAGGGCAAATTGGCCGAAGGAAATCAGGATGATGAATTGCGAAAAGATCAGCGTGAATATCGCAAGGTAGTGTCCGAGCAAAATGTGAATGCGCCGCGCGGATGTGGTCAACAGCCTTTGCAGGGTGCGCGATTTTCTTTCGACAACGATGACCTGCGCGGAGGTGAGCAATCCCGCAATGGCAAATTGCAGCATCATGCCCGGCGATGTATGCGCCAGCGACATGCCGCCATCCTCAACCACCGGAACGACGGCGCTGGTCGTTTCGATGATTTTGATGGGCGGGTCCTGCCAGGCTTCCAGCGTTTGATCGAATGAATAGCGGAACGGTGTGCGGTCGCCGAGCATGTCGCCCATGATGGCGGCGGTGCGAATCGCGCCGTCGACGCGGCTGACAGCGGTGAGTATCTCGGCTTGAATGGTCGTCCATGCTGTTGAACCGGTGTCGGCAATGACAGTCAGGTGAACGGTCTTGTTCTTGAGCATTGCCTGTCCATACCCGGGCGGAACGATGATCGCGGCGGCCAATTCTCCATCTGCAACGAGCAGTTCAAAGTCCGAAAGCGAAGCGGACGAATATTCCACTAGGCGCATGGTTTCCGAATCCGCAAGGAGGTCATGCAGGGATTGATCCATCCAGCGGTCGTCTTCGTTCAAATAGCCGACGGGCAGACGCGAATCCGACGTTTCCTTGCTGAAGGCGCCGGAGGCATAGCCGAACAACAAAGTGAAGATGATCGGCATGATCAGCAAAAACATGTACGTTTTTGTTTCGCGCAGGAATTGGGCGAGGTCTTTCAGGGTAATATCAAAGATGCGGATCATGAGTATCCAATTATGCGTAGCGTTTGTTGAAACGCCAGACGCCGGCGATGAAGAAGAACGCGCCCCACGCCAACAGGATGGACATGGTGAACAACAAACTGGAGATCGGCTGATGGTGCATGGCTTGCGTTAGACTGAGAACCGCCCAGCCTTGCGGAACCAGGAGGGAGACATCGCCAAACTGCGCGGAGGTGGTCACCTTCCCGGAAAAGGCGTTGATCATCCCGACCATGCCGGTAACGGTCAACAGGCCGCCGAAGATCACGCCGCCGTTTTTTGTGTCTTTGAGAAGCGAGTTGACGAAGATGCCAAACGACGACGCGCTGAATATGATTCCGGTCGCGGATATGACGACAGCCAGGGGGGCGCCCCAACGGATGCCGAAAATATATTTTGCGACGACGAGCAGGACGATCACCTGCACAGATACGGTCATGAACACCGACAGGAACTTGCCGCTTAGGATGGTCGTTTGCGATGTGGGCGTGGTGAACAGGCGCGGCATGGTGCGTTCCTCCTCCTCCTGCAGAATGCTCTGCCCGGTGGAGGTGCCTGTGTAGAAAGCGTAGAAGATCATCATCCCGCCCATGATGGGGCCGACGATGCGAATCAACAGGTTTTCGCTTTTTGCGGCGGCATCCTCTTTGACGGGAACGCGCACGTCGAGCAGTTCGCCTTCGAGGTCCTCCTCTTCGGCAAGTGAGAGTTTCAAATAACGCTGGACAACCTCCCCAACATAAATTTCATCCTCCGGTTTGGCTTCATCCAGGAATACGTTTATCGCGATCTTGACACCTGCCATGCCTTCTGTGAATCGATTGAGGATGGCGCGAATGATTCTCGGCCCAAAGTTCAACGTGGGGTCTTGATAGAATTCAATGGAGGCGTCTTCATCCACATCGGCGAATTTCTCCGAGAAGTCAACCGGAATGATGATGGCAACCTGCTGGGTTTGATTGTCGACCGCGGCGCGGGCAGCGGCGGGAGACGGCGCATGCGTGACGACGATCAGGTCAGCCATGTCTTCACTTTCCAGAATCCCGACAATGAGTTCGCCCATGGTATCCGCGTCCTCGCCGCCGGGGACGTTGTCGGTGTCGACGTTGAATTTCGGTCCGCCCTCATCCATATTGGCAACGATAACCTTTGTTTTCGGCAGGCTGAACTCCCCGTTGTCTGCGATCCTCCCGAACATGAAATAAAACATGCCCGTCACCAGCAACGGAATACCAAACATGAAGACGACCGCATAAAAACTGCGGAAGGAGCGGGTCATGTCTTTGAGGGCAATGTCGAGTGATTTCATGGTTAGAGATTAGATAATTGGAGATTAGAGATTAGGGAGGCGCTTACCTGTTTACCTGTCTCCTTGTTTACTCAATCTCTCAACGCGCGTCCTGTCAGGTGAAGGAATACAGATTCGAGATTCGGTTCGCGGATACCCACTGATGTAATGCGCGCAGAGTGTTGGGTGGCGGCTTCGAACAGGTGGGGAAGCGTCAGGTTGGAATCGTTCACCAGGACGCTGATCAGGCCTTCGTTAAGGGTGACGCGGGAGACGCCGTCCACGTTTCGCCACGAGTCCATCACTGTTTCGGCGGCGTCGTTCAACGTCAGATCGATGCGGGTCTGCTGGCCGACAAGTGTGACGAGTTCTTCGTGCGTGCCGCTGGCGATCAATTTGCCATGATCCATGATGCCAATGTGATCGGAGAGTTCCTGCGATTCTTCCATGTAATGCGTGGTGTAGAGGACGGTCATGCCTTCGTTCTTCAGGCGCACGACGCTGTCGAGAATGTTGCGGCGCGACTGCGGGTCGATGCCGACGGTGGGCTCGTCCATATAAATGACCTTGGGTTTGTGCAACAATGCCACGCCGATGTTGACGCGGCGTTTCATTCCCCCGGAGTATTTTCCAACGCGATCACCGGCGCGATCGCGCAGGCCGATGATATCGAGCACTTCATCGACACGGGCTTTGAGTTTCGATCCGCGCAGGTCGTACATCTTTCCCCAAAAGGTGAGGTTCTCCCGCGCGGTGAGGTCTTCGTATAAGGCGATCTCCTGCGGCACCACGCCGAGCCCGGATTTGACGCCCATCGGGTTGGCGCGGATGGAATGTCCCATGATGCGTGCGTCACCTTCGGTGGGAGAAAGCAGGCAGGAGAGCATGGAGATGGTCGTGGTCTTGCCTGCGCCGTTCGGGCCGAGCAGGCTGAAGACCTCGCCCTTCAAAATACCGAAAC
>JACPVD010000086.1 GCA_016191895.1 Chloroflexota bacterium
GTCAACGGTTGTTTTTTGTGGAAGGCTTCAACGCGGGCGGCGGCTTTTTCAAGCGCGTCACGCTGGGCGGGCGAGATCGAATCAAGCGCGGACTGAATCAAAGCCTTCGAAACGGGAGCAGGCTTGAGGTCCAGAGAATCGAGGCGCTTTGTCCAATCTTGTAGGGCGGCATCGCGGCGAGTCCGCACATCATTCAAAATGCGAGTCACGGCGGCTTCGGCGGTCAGGCGTTCGCCAAAAAGTTTTTCGATGTTGTCCATCACGCGCGCGCTGACGGGGAACTCATCGGGCGGGGTGCGTTTGAGAATGGTCTGGCGTGCGGTTTGCGGGTCGTATTGTTTCATGTGGTTCCTTTCGTGGGTGCGTCGCACCAAACGGGTGGATGAATCTGCTAGATGCTGGTGCGACGCACTTCTTTCAACATCGCGCTGTAACGCGGCGGCTCTTCTTCGAAGATGTAGGTGACGGGCGAGACGATGATGCCGCTTCCGCCGATGGAGCGTAATTCGCTGATGGCTTGCGGCAGGCGTTTGCGCGATACAACGACGGTGACGGAGTGCCAATCTTGATTCGATTCGCGCGTGATGATGGGACTGACAGTGGGACCTTGCAGACCGCCAACGGATGTTTCATTGAAAAGTTTGGACGCGATCGCTTCGGGACTCCGCCCGCGCATGTTCGCAATGACCAGAAGATTTTCCTTCGCCCGCATGTGCGCCTCGATGTACTCGAGCAAGCGACGCGCCATCTCAAGCGCGTTTGGATTCGTTTGCAAGGCTTTGCGATTCGCAATGAGCGCGGCTTGCGAGGCTTGGATGACTCCGTCGCGCAGCGCGCGCAGACGATTGTCTTGCAGGGTTTGCCCTGATGAAACGAGATCAGAGATGATGTCGGCATAGCCGATGGTGGGCGCGGTTTCGAGAGTCCCTTCAGCAGATATCAAAATATGCGGAATATCGTGCTGATTCAAAAAACGTTCGGTAAGGACGGGAAATTTGGTTGCCACACGTAATGGATGATTGAGTGTGGCTGAATATTTTTTCAGCGATAAGATGTCGGTGACATCTGTCCATGATTCAGGGACAGCGAGTTTGAGAGCGCAGTGACCGAATCCAAGCGCGTCGTGCAGAACGATGATGTCGCCGTTTGCGCCGCGCTTTTCTTCGAGCATGTCGATGCCGGTGACGCCGAAGTCAATGGAGCCTTGCCGCACGCTGATAACAATATCGCCGGGGCGCTGAAAGATGATTCCGAGCTCAGGCAAGGCCGGCACCTCGGCCTGATACTGGCGCGGGTTTGATTTATAGACAGGCAGGCCGCATTCTGCAAGAAAATTTGTCGCATCTTCTTGCAGGCGTCCTTTGGAAGGGAGGGAGAGGCGGAGGTTGGGTTGGGGCATAAAAAATCCTTTTTTAGTATTAGTCCGGTGGTCGAGTAGACGGCGCTCGTCCGTCCCTATCGAGACCACCGCATCGATAGTGAACTTTTCATTAACGGGTGGTTTCGACTGCGTGAAATCGACCACCACACAGGACAAAACAAAAAACCCCGGTCAAAGACCGGGGGTGAAGTGACAAAACACAATTCTGCGAAAATTTATCTCAGGTATGCGCGCAAAATCTCCCGGCCGTGCTGGGGGATGAAATGATGAACGTGATGGAAACGCGCAAACCCTGAATTCATATTGAGCGGCAGTATATCAACACAATGGCGATTTGGCAAGCGAATTTAATAATCACACGAACGAAAACAATGACACGGACTGCAAAATCTCCAGATTTTGCTCGAAAGTCGGAGACTTTCGATTCCGTGCTCATTGAAAGGAACATCCTCGCCCCCGGTTTCGTCTAACCACCGATTCCAAATTTATTCCGCTTGACATTCCCTTTCACAAAAGGCATACTCATTTTGGAGGCAGATCATGGACAACAAAAAACTTCCGCGTGCGCTGGGCGTGTTCGTCATTCTCGTGCTGGTTCTCGCGCTGACGCAAAGCATTTTCTCCGGGGGCACGGAACTTTCCATCGAAGCGCAGCCGACGGGGCCTTA
>JACPVD010000087.1 GCA_016191895.1 Chloroflexota bacterium
AAATCCCCGCGAATCTCGCGCCAATGGAAACGATAAAGATATTGAAAGATCAGGGCGCGTTTATCAGCGTGTCGCATCCGTTCGATGAAATACGCAAGGGTGGCTGGATGGAAAACGATTTGTTGGACATCCTGCCTTTTGTGGATGCGATCGAAGTGTTCAACTCGCGTTGTATGCTTCCGCGCTTCAATCGACGGGCGGGCCTGTTTGCGCAAAAGCACAACGTCGCAGGGACGGTTGGTTCGGACGCGCACGCGGCGTTCGAGGTGGGGAGGTCGCTCCTTTTGCTGGACCCGTTCACAGGTCCGGAGGAGATGCGAAAAGTCATTCGCGGGGCAAGGTTCAAAACAAGACGGTCACCCTGGTGGGTGCATTTCTTTTCGAGATATGCGTCGATAAGGAAAAGGGGGATGAAGCCCATCGACTCGGTTCAAGGCGAAGGCATTTAAAATCTTGACATGGATTATCCGGCGTGATAATCTTGCGCTCAACATGCCTCATTTGACTTTGAAAGCGTAAAGATGAATGGGCATAAATTTTCTCAGCAGGAGTAGTGAAAGATGTCTGAGCGTTTTGTTGGAACCGTCAAGTGGTTCAATGCGACCAAGGGCTATGGCTTTATTGGGCGCGACGGCGGCGAGGATGTATTCGTCCATTTCACCGCCATTCAGAGCGATGGCTATCGCAAACTCGAGGCCGAACAGAAGGTGGAATTCTCCATCGAAGACGGGCCGAAGGGCTTGCAGGCGGCCAATGTGGTACCGCTCGCGTAAGACTGGGCCTGACGGCTGTAGTTTTGCGACCAGGCAGGGTTGTCGGGAGACAGCCCTGTTTTTATTTAATGCCTTTTACAATTTCCCCACAATTCGTTCGTAATTTTTTCACTGTTGCAGGCGGGAATTATGTAGAATGTCACTTTCTTTGCGCAAACTTGCGCCGTACAATCAATTTGCGGAGATTTTCTGTCATGTCTTTTTTGAACCTCTTCAAAACCGACTCCACCCGCCGCGCGGTGTTGACGGCGGGGCAGGTCGTTCCCGAATCGGCGCGCTGCGTGCAGTGCGGCATCTGTTCGTACAACTGTCCCATCGGCATTGACGTGCGCGCTCACGTCTGGAGGAATGAGTCGATTGTTCACAGCGAATGTTTGACCTGCGGAGAATGTGTGGCGCGTTGTCCGCGCGGGGCGCTGCGCTTCGCACAGACCGACCTCTTCAAGCGGAGCGGGGCATGAGGTACGTTATTCTCGGCGCGGGCGTGGCGGGTTTTGCCGCAATCGAATCGATTCGCCAGGCAGATACGGCAGGCGAAATTTCCATCGTTAGCGACGATCCCAATGGATTTTATTCGCGTCCGGGGCTGGCGTATTATCTCAGCGGCGAAATTGACGGCAAAGCGTTGTATCCGCGCAGCCGGGAGGATTATCGCGCGTTGAATTTTGCCTTCATCAATGCGCGGGCTCGTAAAATTTTGCGGGATGGGAAAAAACTCGAACTGGAAGGCAAACCGGCGTTGGAGTATGACAGGCTGCTCATCGCCACGGGCGCGCGCGCCATCCCGTTGAACATCCCCGGTGCGGATTTAAGCGACGTGGTCAAACTGGATCATCTTGCCGACGCCAACACCATCCTTGCACTTGCCAAACGCGGGCGGACGGCGATTGTGACAGGCGGCGGAATCACCGCGTTGGAATTGACTGAGGGTTTGCTGGCGCGCGGCATGGCGGTTCATTATCTTTTGCGCGGCGAACGTTATTGGAGTAACGTTCTCGACGCGCGCGAGTCGCAAATCGTCGAGGCGCGTTTGCAGGCGGATGGCGTGGTTTTGCATTATCACGCAGAAGTGACTGAGGTCGTCGGCAGGCATAAGCGCGTGATCGGCGCGCGCCTCAAGGATGGAACAATCATCAAATGCGATTTGTTCGCTTATGCGGTGGGCATTGCGCCGCGCATGGAACTGGCGCAGGATTGCGGGCTTGCCTGCGAGCGCGGCATTCTGGCGGATGAGCGTTTGCAAACAAACGACGAACATATTTTTGCGGCGGGCGATGTGGCGCAAGTATATGACCCGTTGACGGGACATTCCACGCTGGATAGTTTGTGGAATCTTGCGCGCGAACAGGGACGTGTGGCGGGGTTGAACATGGCAGGGCGCAGAACGGCGTACCTAAAATCCGCGCCGTTCAATGTGACGCGACTTGCCGGGCTGACCACCACCATCATCGGTACGGTGGGACGTGGACGCGATGAAGACGTGCTGGGTATTGCCCGCGGCGACAGCGAAACATGGCGCGAATTGCCCGAAGCCATCGTGGCGCAGGGCGGCTTCGACGTGAATCACGTCCGCCTGCTGCTTGGCGAGAATCACATCATCGGCGCGGTGTTGATGGGCGACCAGAAGTTGTCCCTGCCACTGCAAAAGATGGTGACGCACAAGACCGATATTTCCTCCATTCGCGATATGTTGTTGCAGCCAAACGCGCCAATTGCGGATGTGCTTGCTGATTTTTGGGTAGGACAAACTTAAGTTTGTCCTACGTTTGTCCTGCGTTTGTCCTACACGGAGGCAGTGTGCTAAAAAGCAATATCGAACTATGGCTGGCGATTCTTGCGGGGATCGTCATCACGGGCGTCTATGCGACGGTGTCATTTCTCACCCGCACAATTCCGCCTGCGGGCGAGTTGTTCGGTCATACATTGGGCATTGTCGGCTTTGTGATGATGCTGATGACCGAGACTTTGTACAGCATCCGCAAACGCATGCGCGGCGCGAGTTGGGGGCGCATGTCCTTCTGGCTGCAATTTCACATCTTCACCGGGCTGGTCGGTCCATACATGGTTTTATTGCACACCTCATGGAAGTTCAACGGCCTTGCGGGCGCGGCGACTTTACTGACGGTCATCATCGTCTTTAGCGGCATCGTCGGGCGATACATCTTCACGCGCATTCCGCGCACGCTCGACGGCATGGAACTCGAAGGCGCGGTTCCCGAAGCGTTATTGCGGCAATCGCGACGGTTGCTGGCGTTATGGCACACCATTCACATCCCCATTGGCATGGCGTTGTTCATCTCCGCGTTCGTTCACATCGGCGGGGCGATCTATTATTCGACGCTGTTGAAATAACCGTACTGCGAAATTTATTTCGCACGGGAGAGTCTCATGCAAAGCAACAACAGACTCGGATGTTTGACAGGGGCGGGAATCTTCGCCGCTTTCATTACCAGCGCGGTATTGCTCACCCTCGGGCTGACCAGCGGCGCGGCGATGTTTTCTTCGGGCGGGTTGAACGCGCAGGGCGGGGAGAATCTCGGCGGGGTGACGGCGCACGCGCAAATTGCGGAATGTTCCGCCTGTCATGCCGAGCCGTGGTCAAATGCGACGATGGACGAGCGTTGCGCGCAATGCCATCAAGATATTGCCCTGCAAATTTTGGATTCGACCAGTTTGCATTTTGTCGTTATGCGCGATGATCCTTCCGCCGCCTGCCGCAACTGCCATCCCGAACATCGCGGCGCGTTCGCTGCGCTGACCGAATTCGACGCCGCGAACTTTCCGCACGAAGCGCTGGGCTTTTCCTTGAACGGACATCGGTTGAACGGGTTGCGTCTTCCGTTTGCTTGCAAAGATTGTCATCAGGATGGATATGAATTTTCGCCCGCCATCTGCGACGAATGCCACCGTCAATCGGATTCCGCGTTTATGGCGAACCACGCGAGTCAGTTTGGAGGCGAGTGTCTCGCCTGCCACGATGGAGTGGATCGCTACGGCGATGATTTTTCCCATGCGAAATTTTTCCCGCTCGACGGAAAACACGTGGAGGCGGACTGCGCCTCATGCCACGCCGACGCGCGGGATGTGTCCCACCTTCAATCTACTCCCGCCGATTGTTTTTCCTGCCATCAAAAAGACGACGCGCACCGTGGCGCATATGGAATCGCCTGCGGAGTTTGTCACTCGCCCGCCGCATGGACTCCCGCGCAGTTCGATCATAATCTGGCGGCATTCAAACTCGAGGGCAGGCACGTGGATGTCGCCTGCGCATCGTGCCATGTGAATAATGTCTACAAGGGAACGCCGCAGGATTGTTATTCCTGCCATAAACAGGACGACGAACATAACGGTTCGTTTGGGACGGCATGCGAATCCTGTCACAATGCCGCAAGTTGGGAAGGCGCAACGTTTGACCACAGCCTGTCCGCGTTCAAGTTGGATGGGGCGCATGTCAACGTCGCCTGCGAAAAATGCCACGTCAACAACGTCTACAAAGGCGCGTCGGCGGCTTGCGTTTCCTGTCACGCCGAACCGACCGCACACCTGGGGCAATTCGGGACGGAGTGTGCCGCCTGTCACACCACCGCGGTATGGACGCCCGCGCAGTTCAATGGTGAGCATACCTTCCCGCTAAATCACGGCGAAGGCGGAACGGTCTCATGTAAAACCTGCCACCCGTCCAGCTATGGCGCGTACACCTGCTATGGCTGCCATGAACATGGCGAGGCGCGCATCCAAGGCAAACATTTGGAAGAGGGAATTTCCAATTTCCAAAACTGCATGGAATGCCACCCGACCGGGCGCGAGCATGAAGGCGGCGAAGGCGGGGATGATTAGATGAAACACAAAGCCCCGCAAATTTGCAGGGCTTTGTGTGAAAAGTTATTTTTTCTTCGGCGCATCAGGAACAAACTCGCGCGGTTCCAGCATTCCCCAGCGGCTTGCGCCGAGGTAGAGAATATCCAGCACAAGGTCTTCATAGCGAATGCCTTCAGCGGCGGCTTGCAAGCACAGGTCGCTGTAATTGGGGGTGAGGCCAGGCAGGGTGTTGATTTCCATGACACGCGGGTTTCCCTCTTCGTCGAGGCGGATGTCGGTGCGGGAGACATCGAGGGTGTTCAGCAGTTGATGAGCGCGTAACGCAAAATACTTTAATTTCTTTTCGAGTTCGGGTTCTATGTCGGCGGGGCAGAAGTAGCCGGGTGAGCCGTCGGCGCCGACATCTTTTGATTTTGCTTCAAGACCATATACCCAGGGAGTGACGGAACGGCTGCTATCGAGTTCGAGGACGGGGAAGCGGTGAAAGCCGTCTTTTTCGTACCATTCCGGATGGCGGGAATATAGTTTTGAGTCTGCGCGCCCAAGAATGCCGACTGTGAATTCGCGGCCGGGTAAAAAGGTTTCGACGAGCGCGGGTTGCCTGTAAACGTCAATGATGTATTGAGCGCGTTCGCGCAATTCCTTTTCATTGTTGACGATGGCTTTCATGTCCACGCCCATGCCGGTGCCTTCGCGGGCCGGCTTGACGAAGAGTGGGAATTTCAGTTCGGGGCGCAGGGGTTCGTCGCCGGCGACGAATTCCTGAAAGGGGGCTACGGGCAGACGCCGGTCGCGCCAGCTGCGTTTGGTGAGTGTTTTATCGAGGGAGATTCCATTGGTGAGGACGCGCGAGCCTGTGTAAGGGATTCCAAGCATTTCCAACAATGCGGGGACTTGCGCTTCGCGCGCATCTCCCCCCAAACCTTCGGCGATGTTGAAGCAGATGTCGGGCTGGGTGTCGCGGAGGGCGTAGGGCAGGTCCCTGTCAGCCTGAATAAAGACCGTTGTATGGCCGTCCGTTTCCAGCGCGGCGCGAAGCGAGTCGATCGTCTCGATGTGGTCGAAATCGGCGAAGGCGTCCGGCGGGACTCCTTCCGGTTTGGGATGGTCGTCATCTTTGATATTTGCAAGGACGGCGATCTTCCAGTAGCGTTTCATGCGTCGGCTGGGAGGTTTGTCCTCTTCGCGATTGATCGGATCGGGCATTTTTTCTCCTTGTAAATGAAGGAATGGTCGTTCGTATGCGCAATAATAGCGCAAGACGCGCAGATAACAAGGGTGTGAGTGATTTCTTAAGGTAATGGATGTTTGTAACTAGACAATCATGCCCCTTTCAGGTATTATTGGATCGCTTGTGCTGTCGCTCACGAAGTAAATTTGAGAGGATTGGACGGCAAAAATTACACATATACCCGGATAAAGCCCTTATCCGGGTTCTTGTACCTAACAAGAAATTTGGCGGAGGCTACCTAATGTCAGACATAATCAAACAGATCACCGGTGATCTGCAAAAGCAAATCGAAGGTTTTGCGCCCGAATACAACATAAGCGACATCGGCGTTGTGGCGGAAGCCGGCGATGGGATTGCGCGCGTGCATGGGCTTGCGGATATCAAAGCCCAGGAACTTGTGCAGTTTTCGAATGGAGTAATGGGCACGGCGTTCAACCTTGAACAGGATTCTGTCGGCGTGATTGTCATGGGCGCGTATGATGAAATCACCGAAGGCATGACCGTGCGCGGCACCGGGCGTATTGCTTCGGTTCCGGTTGGAGATGCGATGATCGGGCGCGTGATCAATTCGCTGGGGGAGCCGATCGACGGCAGAGGTCCCATAGCCACCACGGGTTTCCGTCCCATCGAGCGTATTGCGCCGGGCGTGGTCTATCGTCAGGATGTGGATACCCCGGTACAGACCGGCATCAAATCCATCGACGCGATGATTCCCGTTGGCCGCGGTCAGCGCGAGTTGATTATCGGCGACCGCCAGACTGGCAAAACCGCGATTGCGATCGATACGATCATCAACCAAAAAGGCAAGGATTTAATCTGTATTTATGTAGCCATCGGCCAGAAGAAAGCGGCGGTTGCCCGCACGCTCGGCGTTTTGGAACGCGCCGGCGCAATGGATCACACCATCATCGTCATGGCATCTGCGGATGAATCAGCCGCGTTGCAGTATATCGCCCCATATTCCGGCACCGCCATCGGCGAGGAGTTCATGGAATCGGGTCGTGACGCTCTCATTATTTACGACGACCTTTCCAAGCATGCCTGGGCGTACCGTCAGGTTTCATTGCTTCTGCGCCGTCCGCCCGGACGCGAGGCGTACC
>JACPVD010000078.1 GCA_016191895.1 Chloroflexota bacterium
GAACTTGACCTTTGCCAGTGCAAGGTCTTTTGTAAGATAAAGCGTTGTGCCATCGGAGCGCAGGATGACGTTCGTGCGGTATTTTTCCTTTGTCAGCCCAAGCTTTTCGTCGATCTTTACGATGACGGCTCCGCCTTGCGGGCGTTCATCATCTGCGATGTTCTTGGCGATCAATTCATCCACAATGGCTTTGGATGGTTCGTCCACTTCGCTTTCGTAAAACCATACATCCATGTTGACATCGAGTATGTGCAGTACTTCGCGAAGTTCTTCCAGGCTCCATTCACGCAGAGTTTTCCATAAATCCCGCACGTAGGTATCACCCGTGTCGTATTTGCGATACATCTCACGGCGATCCGCTTCGTAGGATTCACGAAGAGCGACTTCTTCGGGAGATTCGTTTTCCTTCTTTTCGAGCAATTGATTGGCTTCCACGTACAATTTCAACAACCATTGTCCGCGCTCATGGACGCCTTCAGGTTCCTTACCTTTGTAAAACCTGTCGTACATCCAAACGACCGTAATGACGCCAAGTCCAAGGTCGCCGGGGTAGGATGCCCGGATGGTTTTATATCCTGCAAACTCCACCAGCCGGGCCAGTACCTCGCCCAGAAGCGCATTGCGCGCATGACCGATATGGAATGAGTGAAGCATGTTCGGCTGGGCATATTCGACCATCACAGTTTCAGATTTTACGTTTCCTTTGCCGAATTCTTTGCCGTTGGCAAGCACTTCATCCACGACGCGACGTGCATATTCAGATGTTTTGAAATAGATGTTGAGATAGCCTTTGACCGCTTCGATATGACTGATTCCCCCCACGCTTCCAAGCTGACCTTTGACCTGCTCGGCAATTTCCTGGGCTTTTTGCGGCACTGGAGCTTTATTCCCTTTGCCAAGTTTCGCCTCGTTCGCGGCGGTCTGGAAGAACGAAGTGGCAAATCCCCATTCACCAGAAAAGGGAATGGCTTGCCACTTCAAATCCGCCAGCGCAATGTCATTGGCTTTGCAGAAGGCCTTTATTTTGTCTTCGATGAGTTGCTGTTCTTTAGTAAACATAAGCGAAGCAATCCTTCGGATTATATCAGGTGAGAATTTGGAGTAAAAAGTCTCCAGACTTTTTCTTTTTAAGCAAAAGCGGGAGCGCCGACAATGGCGTTCCCGCTTTTGCTGGAAAGATAAATTGCGCGGCTTGTTACTTGCTGTCAGCCGCGGGTTTTCCGGTCAGGAATGCCGCAAGGCGCTTCATCAAACGTCCTTTGCGACGGGAAGCGTTGTTCGGGTGAATTACGCCTTTTTGAGCGGCTTTATCGAGTGTGCTGATCGCCTTCATTACGGCCTCTTTTGTTTGCGGATCGTTCTCCGCAAATGAAGCGCGGGCGGCGGTCACGGCAGTGCGGGCGGAACCGCGGGCATTGCGGTTGCGGACGCGGTTTTTTTCATTTTGACGATTGCGTTTGATTTGTGAATTAATGTTAGCCAAGGTTTTTTCTCCAGATGATACAACTTCATGTTTACAACAGCGCCGTATTTTACATGAGGGGTGCGTATTTGTCCAGCAATTTTATGGCGGCGTCGGGTTGGTGGGCGTTGGGGTGGATGTGGCCGGCGGCGCGTTGATCGGCGTATAGGTGGCTGTCGGCAGTTCCGTGCCGGGGCCGGGGGTGACCGGTGTGCTGGTCGGCGGGCGCGTGGGAGTGGCCGTCACAATATTAACGGGGATGACGAGCAATTGCCCCACCTGAATGGCATTTGGGTCGGTAAGGCTGTTTTCTTCTATGATGGCTTCGACTGTGCTATTGAATATGGCTGCAATACCGGCCAGCGAGTCGCCAGCCTGAACGATGTAATCCAGTTTTGTGCCCTGCGGCAAATTTGCAGGAATGGGTGTGGATGTGGGCAGCGGCATTCCGGGGTAGGGAAGTACGATTGCCTGCCCTGGGAGGATGTTTAGAGTTACCGGGTCTACACCGATGGGGAAGCCCGAGTCGCTGATGCCGCCAAAGGGATTCAGCAAAAGAATCAACGCAATGCCATCGTCTCCGAGATTGAATTGTTGGACGATTGAAAACAGAGAATCGCCGGCTTGCACTGTGTAATTGAAAATGGTCGAAAAGGTTGGCGTAGGTGTCACAGTGGATGTCTCGGTCGGGAGCAGGGTTGCAGTCGGTGTGGATGTGCTGGTCGGGGTGAACGTCAACGTGGGAGTGGGGGTTTCAGTGGCAAACATCGACGCCACCGGGCTGTTTTGCCCGGTCAGCCAGACGATGAGCAGGATCAAGCCGCCTATAATGAGAACACCGGCGACGATATAGATTAAATTGGGCCCGCGCTTTTTGCGGTTGCGCATTAAACTAACAGGGCTGGGCGATGAAGAAATGGGGGGTCTATTGTTCATGAGTCGGTTTCCTTATTTGTGCAAAGCGCGGTTGTTGTGCGGCGCGATGTAAAATAATTCTACCTGAAAAAGGGAAACAGGTAGATAACAAAACAGGTAATGAGAAAACAGGCGAACAAGGTAAGGGGTAAACAAGTAAACAAGTATGCATGTTACCTGTTTACCTGTTTACTTGTTTACCTGTCTACGTTCTTACTCGTTCTACATCTTCACTTCACATGCGCCTTCAAATACTTCCCTGTGTATGAATTCTTTACCTTCATCACCTGTTCAGGCGCGCCCTCTGCGATCAACTCTCCGCCCTTGTCGCCGCCTTCGGGACCGAGATCGATCAGCCAATCGGCGATCTTGATGATGTCGAGGTTGTGCTCGATGATCACCACTGAGTTACCGGTGTCGACAAGTCTCTGCAAGACTTCGATCAACTTGTGAACGTCCGCCGCATGCAAGCCGACGGAGGGTTCGTCCAAAACGTACAGGGTGCGCCCCGTTGCGCGGCGCGATAATTCCTTCGAGAGTTTGACGCGCTGGGCTTCGCCGCCCGAAAGCGTTGTGGCGGGCTGGCCAACTCTCACATACCCCAGTCCCACTTCCTGCAATAACTTCAATTTGTTTTGCATCTGCGGATAGTTTTTGAATTCCGTCAGCGCATGATCGACCGTCATATCCAGCACATCGGAGATGCTGTATTTGTCATGGAACATTACCTGTAATGTTTCGCGATTAAATCGTTTGCCATGGCACACATCGCAGGGCACGTATACATCGGGCAAAAACTGCATTTCGATTCGCAGTTCGCCCTGTCCCTGACACGCCTCGCAACGCCCGCCATGCACGTTGAATGAGAATCGCCCGGGCTTGTATCCGCGCACTTTGCTTTCGGGAAGTTCCGCATATAGTTTACGAATCTCATCGAACAGGCCGGTGTATGTTCCGGGATTCGAGCGCGGCGTGCGCCCGATCGGCGACTGGTCGATGTTAATGATCTTGTCGAGATGTTCGACGCCTTCGATGCGTTCATGCTCGCCGGCAGACGTCCGCGCGCCCATCAATTTTGCGGCCAGCGCGCTGTATAAAATATCGCTCATCAACGTCGACTTGCCCGAACCCGACACTCCGGTAATGCAAACCATTTTTCCAAGCGGGATCGAGACATCGATGCCCTTCAAGTTGTTTGCGGATGCGTTGACGATTCTCAGCGATTTGCCGCTTCCTTCGCGCCTCTTCTTCGGGACCTCGACCTGCCTCCTCCCCGAAAGGTAGAGTCCGGTCAGAGACTTTGGGTGCGCCAAAATCTGTTTCGGCGTGCCTTCGGCGATCACCTGCCCGCCATGTTCGCCGGCGGCGGGACCAAGGTCGATGACCCAGTCGGCTTCGCGGATGGTTTCGTCATCGTGCTCGACGACCAAAACCGTATTCCCCAAGTCTCTTAATCCTTTGAGCGTTTCAAGCAGGCGCGCGTTGTCACGCGGATGTAACCCGATCGACGGTTCATCGAGCACATACAACACACCGACAAGTCTCGACCCGACCTGGGTCGCCAGCCGGATTCGCTGCGCTTCCCCGCCGGATAATGACGTGGCGGAACGGTTCAATGTCAAATAATTCAAACCGACGTTGACCAGAAAATTAAGCCGCTCGTGAATTTCCTTGATGACTCGTTCGGCAATGGTCTTTTGTTTCGCGGTCAGCGGGGAGGCTTTGCCGGAGATTTTTCGAATCCACTCCAGGGTGGTCGAGACCGGCCACGAGTTTGCCTCCACAATATTCACATTGTCCACAGTGACGGCCAGCGCGGCGGGATTAAGTCGTTTCCCTTTACAACTGGGGCAGGGACGGTCGGACATGAACTCGGAAATCTTTTCGCGGATATATTCGGAGTTCGTGTCTTTATAACGGCGTTCGAGGTTTGTGATCACGCCTTCGAAGGCACGTGTGAATTTGACTTCGAACCCGCTTGAGTTTGTATAGGTCATGGGAAGTTGTTTATCGCCCGTGCCATACAGAATCACCTTGACCTGTTCCTTCGTCAGTTCGCAGATGGGTTTGTCGAGATCGATCTTGTAATGCTTCGCGGCGGTGGTGAGCGTATGCCAATAGTAGCCGCCCTCCTCCCGCGGACCCCATTCCATGCTGGCAATGGCTCCATCGTTCAGTGACAGGCTGTCGTCGGGGATGATGCGCTCGGGGTCGATCTCCAGTTTCGAGCCGAGTCCTTGGCAATCCTGGCAGGCGCCCTGCGGTGTGTTGAAGGAAAACGTCCGCGGTTCGATCTCATTGATGCTGACGCCGTGCTCGGGGCAGGCAAGGTGTTCGGAGAATTGGATGTCCTCTTTTTTATCCGCCATGTTCACGGTGATGTAGCCTTCGCCGAATTTCAAGGCAGTCTCAATGGAATCGGTCAGACGGGTACGGGCGGCCTTTTTATCTTCCTTTTCGCCTTCATTGGAAATGACAAGACGATCCACGACGGCTTCGATGGTGTGTTGTTTGTAGCGGTCGAGTTCGATCTCATCGTCGAGCGAATGGACATTCCCATCTACACGTGCGCGGGTGAAGCCGGCTTTGCGGATCTCCTCGAAAACATTTTGATATGTCCCTTTTCGGGCACGGACCAACGGCGCAAGAATTAGAATGCGCGATCCCTCGGGGAGTTTTTCCACCCTGTCCACGATCTCCTGCGCCGATTGTTTCACCACTTCGCGTCCACAGACCGGGCAATGCGGAATCCCCGCGCGCGCGAACAACAGACGCATGTAATCGTAAATTTCGGTGACCGTCCCAACAGTGGAACGCGGGTTATGGCTGGTGGATTTCTGGTCAATGGAAACGGCGGGGGAGAGACCATCGATGTAATCCACGTCGGGCTTGTCCATCTGACCGATGAACTGGCGCGCGTACGCCGAAAGCGATTCGACATAACGGCGCTGACCCTCGGCGAAGATGGTATCAAAGGCCAGGGAGGATTTCCCCGACCCCGAAAGGCCTGTGATCACAACGAACTTGTCGCGTGGAATTTCGACAGTGATGTTCTTCAAATTATGGACGCGCGCGCCCACGACGCGAATGGCATTTGCTGACATGGTTCTCCTTGGATGGGAAGCAATTGTAGCACAAATGTTTTATTATCAATAGTTTGAATGGACAAAAAATTCAACCCGAGTTCCCGGAGTCCGAAGTCTCCCGACTTCGGACTCCGGGGGAGGAAATATTCATCGAGACTGAATCAGGCCGGGGGCAAGCAGGGAGCGGAAATTTATCCTCATTCCCCGCATGTTATACTCGATGTAACTTCTCAAATCCGGCGGTGTTATTTAATTCGACCCGCCGGTAAGGTTTTTATCTTGCTGGATTCAGAGTACAACGAGGAAGATGTTCTCATCAACGCGTCGATGGGCAACCGGGACGCTTTCGGGCAGCTGTACGAGCGGTACGTGGAGCGCATCTTCAATTATGTATATTACAGGACAGGGAATGTTCATGACGCCGAGGATTTGACCGCGCGCGTGTTTCAGCGGGCAATGAAGCATATCGTGAACTATACCGACCGCGGCGTTCCGTTTTCGGCCTGGTTGTATCGCATCGCGCACAACCTCGTGGCAAACTGGCACCGTGACCGGAGCCGCAAACAGGAAATCCCGCTGGATGACCTGCCCGTTTTGCCTACAAAGGGCGATCACCCGGAAAGAAACCTGGTGCGTTCGCAGGAACAGGAAGCGTTGTTAAAAATGATCCGCACCCTGCCAGGCGAAAGACAAAACCTTTTGATCTTGAAATTTGTCGAGAATATGTCGAATGCGGAAATTGGGTCGATCATGGGAAGAAGCGAGGGCGCGGTAAAGAGTTTGTATCATCGCACCCTGCTGGCGTTGCGCGACCAATTGGAAGACCAAAATCTTAATCTTGAAGGAGAGTGAACCATGTTAAGAATTGTGACCGACGGCGCGGCGGATGTTCCTGCCGGATGGGAAAAGGAATACGATATCAAAATCATTCCGATCAACATCCATTTCGGCGAAAAGACCTTTGTGCAATTCGAGGAAATGGATTTCGATTCCTTTTACAAGGAGGTCGCGAGCAACAAGACCTTCCCGAAAACATCCCAGCCTTCGCCACACCAGTTTGTAGAATTCTATACAAGACATTACTCAAAGGACGACACCATCCTGTCCATTCACGTCACCAGCAAACTTTCGGGCACGTATGCGTCCTGCGTTTCCGCGGCGGAGGAGTTGAAAGGCCGGTACAACATCATCCCGTTCGATTCGGCCTGCGGCTCGATGGGAATCGCCTTTATGTGCCGAACCGCGCGGCAAATGTCGAACGCCGGCAAAAGCACGGAAGAGATTATCAAGGAACTCGAGTTGATGCGCAGTCGCACCGACGTCATCCTTACCCTGGACAACCTGGAATACGCCCGTCGAAGCGGGCGCGTGGGAACCCTGTCGGCGGCGCTGGCCTCGCTGTTAAACGTCAAACCGATCGCGCGTTTGCAGGACGGCCTCGTGCATATGGTGGACAAGGTGCGTACGCGAAAAGCCGCAGTAGCCCGTGTGATCGAGATGGCGAAGGAAACCTTTGGCGATCGGCCGGTACATATCGGCGTGGTGCATGCCCGCGATCTTGAATCGGCCCAAACACTGATGGAAGAAGCAAAGAAGACTTTCAACGCGAAAGACACCGAATTTTCAGAGTTGACGGTTTCTTTGGCGATCAACTTCGGCCCCGGAACTGTGGGATTGATCCTGTATCCCGCCGAATAAATTTTGCGAGAGCGAATGACGAATAGAAGGAAATCCTTTACGCCCGATGCCGAACTTGACGACCTTGAAGCGCATCTGGCCGGAACGTTGAGACCGATCTCGCCTCCGATGGAAATTCTCCAACGGGTGCGCGGACGCATCCAGATGCCGAGCCGCAGCGAGATTACATTGCGCCTCTCCGATTGGCGCAGGTTGTTCTTTGTGTTTAGCGGCGTGGTTTCGGGAATGTTGTTGCTGATCACCCTGGCGCGCGCGTTTTATTACTTTGCCGATCGACGGGGGTAGTAAGAAGGTATCTTTTCGAAAAGAAGGGAAAGTGGGGCGTTTTGAGCGCGCCTCGCGCGCCAAACACCCCACACCCCAATCCATTGAGAGGATACATCGCATGTCCTTTTGCAGTCGATTCACTGATAATCACGAATCAAATCCCAATCCCAGCGCATCCAGCAACTTCAACCATAAATTTCGTTTCCCACTATTGGCGTCAGCCTGATTCAACGACCATCTTGTAAAGTTGACAATCGGCGAACGGAACGGCTCGGGCGGGAATGGAAACGGCTTTGACCCCGCCATTTGCAATTCCGTTCGCTCTGTCTTTTTCTCATCGAGCAAATCCAGCATCACCTGCGCGCCAAAACGCGACGCGCCCACGCCGAGCCCGGTGTACCCAAGCGTATATGCAACCCTGCCGCGATACGCCCTGCCCCAAAATGCGGCATAACGCGAACACGTGTCGATCACGCCGCCCCATGCATGCGTAAAACGCAAGCCTTCCAACTGCGGAAAGGTCTGAAAGAAATGTTCCGCCAGCCGTGCAAATGTCTCGGGTCGATTCTCCAAATACGGCGAGATTTCATTGTTACGATAATAGATGGCGTCGTAACCGCCCCATAAAATCCGCCCATCTTTGCTGGTGCGGTAATAATGAAATTGATTTCCCTGATCGCCCACGCCTTCGCGCCCATGCCAGCCGATCGAATCGCGCTGTGATTTCGTCAACGGCTCGGTCATCAAAACATAATCATACACAGGCACAATGTAAAACGAAAGATATTTCAACAAGGGAGGAAACGCATTCGTAGCCAGCGCGACTTTTTTGGATACGACTCGCCCATAAGATGTGTTGACAACGACCGAGTCCCGCATCTCTTCCAGACCTGTCACCTGCGTGCCCTCAAACAAGCGGACGCCCACCTGCAAACATGCGCGCCTCAGTCCCCACGCCAATTGCGCGGGGTTGACCATCGCCACAGACGGATCGTAAATCGCGGCGAGATACGTCGGCGAGTCCACTCTTGCGCGAACCTGATCCTGATTCAAAAACTGGAGACGTTCGCCATACTCCGTCGACGTCTGCGCTTCTTCGCGCAGTTCTTCGATTTGATGTTCTTCGTTTGCAACGTGAATCTCGCCCGAGCGAATGAAGTCACAATCAATGTTAAATCGCTTTATCGTTTCTTCGATGCCGTCGAGATTCTTATGCCCCAACGCTACCAGTTTTTTCATTTCCTTCGGCCAGCGGTTCAAACCGTTTTGAAAGGAATGTGTCAGCGACGAGGCGACGAAACCGCCATTACGCCCGCTTGCGCCGATGCCCGCCTCCCCCGCTTCGAGCAGGACGATATCCCGCGAAGGATCGGTTTGCTTTGCAATGAGCGCCGTCCACAGGCCGGTGAATCCCGCGCCGATAACGACGAGGTCTGCGGCGATGTTTTCGGTCAATGCGGAGAAGGGCTCCGGGCGCGATGGATCGTCGAGCCAGAACGGCATGTGTTTTACGTCCGCGAGGGATTTCAATGTTTCGGGGCGGGGGGTGTTTGAGAAGATCATGAGGGTCCAAAGTCTGGAGACTTTGGACTCCAACGACAGAGTCGTTGGAGTCCGTTATAGTTGTTTCTTCCTTGTCATCACTGTAAACACGCCTCCAAGAAATAACGCCGCGATGCCGATGGCGACAATGGTCATGGTATTCCGTTGTCTTTCTTCGGGAGTCAATTCGCGGGTGGGTTCCGGGGTTGCGGTTTGGGCAGATGAAATTGTCGGGGTGGAGATTGGCCGGGGCGATTGGACAGGCGTCGGTGAGATGGACGCGGGCGCGGGTTGTGTCGCGCTTTCCATAATGAGCAATTTCTGTCCCGTTTGCACGGTTGTATCCGAGAGTCGATTCAGTTGTTGAAGTTTTTTGATGGTCGTGCCGTATGTGATGGCAATGCCCCACAGTGTTTGGCCGTATTTCACTTCATGATATACGCGGCCATCGGGAAGCGCGGTGCTGAGAAAAACGGGAGCCATGCCTTGCGGAAGCAATCCGTTTTCGGCGGCTTGCGTTGCCATGCTGGAATATGCGGCCTGCGTGAGCGGAATGCCGGTTAGGATGGCGTAGGCGTCGTATTGCATTTGCCCGCTTGCGGTGCGAAGCGCGGTTTCAACGACGACAACGTAGGTGCCGTCGCCCATGGTTGCAATGCCAGCGCCGATGTCGCTTCGTTCGAGGGAGAGCATGGTGTTGGTGTGTTCGTCGTCGCCAAGCCACATGTTGACGGCCTCTTCAGCCGTGCTGGCAAAGCCCCAGTTTTCGGAGCGATAGCCGTCGAGCGAGAGATCGCCCGAAAGCGGATACCCAAGCGAGATCAGCCATTGACCGAGAGTGAGACCTTCCGGCCGCCAGTGCCCCTCCCTGCCGGATGCAATTCCATCCGCTTCGGTTTGTCCGACTTGCATCAGAACGGAATGAACCGCCAGCGGCGCGATTCCGTGCGAGAGGCGGAGTTCGTTGATTGCGTTGATAACTTCCGCCGGAGTTGGCGCGGGGCCTTGTGTTGGGGTGGGAGATTCGCTCTGCGCCGCCGGGCTTGCGGATGCATTGGCGGCGAGGAGGGTGTGGAGGATAATAAAAGAGGCAATGAGAATGAAGGGATGCTTTTTCATTTTATTTTTTCTTTACCGCGAAGAGCGCGACAGACATAGGTGACAGTCACTTTCAAAGTGACTGTCACCTCAATGCATTACGGCCTCCACGAAGGCGCATACCAATCATAATCGGTGGAGAGGCCGGGGGCCTGCAAAATTCTTTGCTCGTGCTGCGCAAGATTCACAAGAAACAAATGACCGCCGGTTGCAGAGGTGGTCTCTTCAACGAGCAGGTATTTTCCATGAGGTGAAAAGAGCAGTCGCCCAACAGTTGTTCCCTTATAGGCCAGAAACGATTCGCTCCCATTGCGGCGGACGATATGCACTTCGGCAAACGGCAAATTGTTTGCAAAGCCGAAATGATTGTACGCGACCCACTCGCTATCCGGCGACCAGACGATGGGATACAAACTCCCGCTGCTGAATGCGGCAAGGGTGACCGGGTTTGCGCCGTCGGGTTCCATTACTTTCAATGCGTGATTTTGGCTGGCATAATCATAATCGTCATACACAAGCAGGCTTGCATCGGGCGCGGCGCTGAACTGCGCTTTGGTCAACAAGGTTTCAAACATTGGGCGGGCATGCCCATCGCCGGCGCGGACAAGATAAACGTTTCCCGATTCTCCGGGCAACGCCGAACGCATGATGATATTTTCCGTGTACCAGCCGTCCATGATGTAGGGGCGGCCATTCACAGGAAGATTGACCGAGATTCTTTTCAATTCAGAACCATCGCGATGAACCACATACACATCTTCGCCGCCGAGTCCGTCCTGCACGCGGAAGGCGATCCATGTTCCATCCGGCGACCAAAACGGCGGATCGATGTAGGGGAATTCGGCAAGCGAAGTCCATGCGTTGTTCGATGCGTCGAAACGCCAGAGTTTTGTCGGTGTGCCGTTTGGGTTGTCGGAATAGGCAAACGCGGCGAACTGTCCATCCGGCGACCAACTTAGAGCGTTGATGGTGAATCGAAACTCAAAGGGAACGGGGATGATTTCAACAGGCGGGCATTTTCCTGAATCAAACACGCAGAGACTCGACACGCGCGCCAATTGAATGGACTGCCCCGGCGCGCTGCGGGGTTGGAGGAAGAAATATAACTCCCCCGCTTCTTCATCTGACCATGAGCCTGTTCCTGTTTCGATGGACGGCGCTTCCGGGGAGGCGGTTCCCGTCAGAATCGCTGGATCAGGCTGCGGGTCGGCGGGAGGCGTTGACGTGGAAAAGAAAGACGCAAATGGCGTGGGAGTCGGGGCGCAGGCGGTTAAGGCCAATAGGGTTAATATCAAAAACTTTTTCATAATTGGAATTATAAATGAATCAAGTGA
>JACPVD010000079.1 GCA_016191895.1 Chloroflexota bacterium
CAGTCACTTGCAAAGTGACTGTCACCTATGTCTATTGTTTCTTCTCCTCCACCTTCGGTTGATCCTTCTTTACTTTGCTCCCGCGCATCTTGCGGAAGAGGGCTCGCCCGCCGAGGAACAAAAGATAGACGAAGAAGATAAGTGTCAGCGTAACCGGCAGGATGTAGATCGCGAAACGGATGAGGAATTCCGTAAAGCCCTGGTAGAAATCGACCAGGTCCTGCACGGCTTCGAGAGCAACGCCCTTCGGCTCCCATTTGCCGATCACCAGCGGCTTGACCGTCTCCTCGGCGATGATGCGAATACTGATGGATGAAAGCGCGGCGGCCTCGTCGTAGTATTTGATCTGGCCTTTTACGAGCTCAATCTGTTCGCGGTAGTACACCAGTTGATTGAAGACGTTGATCACATCCTCGGTTTCGGTGGCGGTCTTCAAAATTTCATTCAACTGAGATTCGGCGGCTTCGAGGTTTTTCAGGCGTGATTGCAGGTCCACATATTCGGCGGTCACATCCTGCCCGGAGCGGGTTTCCGTTTGTACTTCGACCACATCCTTCTTGATCTGTTCCAGCGCCTCGTCCAGTTTTTCCGCCGGCACGCGGATCACCACCTGCGCCTCAGGCACTTCGACGTAATCGCTCGTGTAACTCTGATACAGGTTGGAAGAGACGACGAATCCGCCCATCTCTTGCGCCATTGCCTGAATATCCTGCATACGCTTGTCCACATCCGAAACGACGATGGCGATATCGGCATTTTTAATCACAATGCGTTCTGTGGCATTGGCTGTATCGCCTCCCCCGCCGGAAGCCGCCTGGTCGGTAATTCCCGACTCCGGCGCAACAGGCGCCTCCATCGGCGCGACGCCGCCCGCCGGGGAAACCATATCATAACTTGGGGCTTGCGCCCGCGTCCCGCATGCGGTTAACACCAGCGCAACCGCAAGAATAAAACTAAACGACAATAACTTTTTCATGACATCTTCTCCTTTTGCCTTTGGCAATTTCTCTGCCAACCAGACGAACGTCCCGGAGAAATAGTTCCCTCTTATGTTGACCGCCGTCTTTCGTCCATCGTCCGCGGTCTGCGTTTCTACCATCCCTCGCCGATGCGCAGGGCCAGTTTCTCCGGCAACCCCGCCTCACGGATTCGCTTCTGCGTTTCGGCGATATTATAGAAAGCGCGGCGCGGCGTCCATGTTTTTTCTTCGGTGTCGTAGATGGCGTACGCGGCGCGGGGGTCGCGGTCGCGGGGCTGGCCCACCGACCCGGGATTCAGGATCAGCCTCGGGCGCAGATGGATCGGCCTGTCCACTTTTGTCTGGTCGACGGTGATACGCTCATTTTTTTCATTCATCGCAAACATGAGTTGAACATGCGAATGCCCCACAAGACACCACGGCGTTGTAAACTGGCCGAAGTTAAGTTGCGCCGACAGCGCGGTGAGAACATATTCCCACAACGGGTCGCGCGGGCTCCCGTGCGCAAGCGTGGCCTCGCCGATAACCTTCACATCCGAAGAAAGCGAACGCATATAGTCCATATTATCGGCGGTTAAAATTTTTTCATGATGGATCAACGCGCGGCGCGCGTCGCCATTGAAGGTTTCGAGCGGCATCCTACCGATCACCGCCGCGTCGTGATTGCCCAGCAGGCAGGTAAGATTTGGAATCTCGCGCACCTTCTCCACCACCTCATTTGGGTCGGGGCCGTAGCCCACAAGATCGCCGAGGCACCAGGTTTCATCCACCGCGCCCGCGTCCTTCAGCACCGCTTCGAGCGCGGTGTAATTTGCATGAATGTCAGACATGACCAAAATTCGCATACTCACTCCAATAATGTCGAGATGTGTTCGATGATTTTTTCCGCCGCGTCGGTCTTGCTCATCAACGGCAGGCTTTCCTTTTTTCCATTTGCAAACAACAGCGTCACGCGATTCGTTTCCACAGCAAACCCCGCGTCTTTGGCAGAGATGTCGTTGGCAACGATCAAATCCAATTTTTTGGATTTCAACTTTTCGGACGCATTCTCGAGAAGATGTTGACTCTCCGCCGCAAACCCCACCACGACGTGAAACCGCTTCGCGCATAACCCTTCGACACGCTCAGGGCGACGCGTTTGGCCTCCCACTGTTCCGAGGATATCGGCCGCCGCTGTGAGTTCCACCTGCGGAATGCCGTCGCGCTTTTTCATTTTATCTTTCGCCTTAACCTTCGGCGTAAAATCCGCCACCGCCGCCGCCATGATCAACACATCAGCGGATTCAGCCATCACGGCGTTGAGCATATCCTCCGCGCTGACTACGTTTACGAAACGCGCACCCACCGGCGGAGTCAACGCCGTCGGCGCGGAGATCAGGCACACGTCCGCGCCGGAATCGAGCGCGACTTGGGCGAGGGCGTATCCCTGTTTCCCCGATGAATGATTCGTAATGACGCGCACCGGGTCGAGCGCCTCTTGAGTCCCGCCGGCGGTGACGACAACTTTTTTGCCCGCAAGTTTCCCGTTCCTGCCCAACACAACGCGCACATGCCCGATGATCTCCGCCGGCTCGATCATGCGTCCGACGCCGGAGAGGCCGGAGGCGAGGTGCCCGCTTACGGGTCCGATGATGACCGCGCCGCGTTCCTTTAATTTTGCAAGATTCTCCTGAGTCGCCGGGTGATCGAACATGCCGCCATCCATCGCCGGCGCAATTACCAGCGGACACGTCGCCGCAAGCGCGGTGACGGTCAATAAATTGTCGGCGAGGCCGTGCGCGAGTTTTGCAATTGTATCCGCTGTGCATGGCGCGATGAGGAGCAAATCCGCCGTTTTGCCAAAGCCAACATGCAGAACATGCGCCTCGTTCCCCCACAAATCGGCGTCGG
The DNA here is from genome assembly GCA_016191895.1 of Chloroflexota bacterium. Taxonomy (GTDB): domain Bacteria; phylum Chloroflexota; class Anaerolineae; order Anaerolineales; family Villigracilaceae; genus Villigracilis. The sequence continues at coordinate 2,870 of JACPVD010000079.1, forward strand.
TGCAGGCGCGGCGGCCCGTGACGGACTGGAAGGTAAGAGGCGTGACGAATTTTTCCCCGGCGTTTGTGAGAATCACATCCACCTGCGCCCCGGCCTGTGCCAGTTTGGAGGCAAGGTCGGCGGCCTTATAACCCGCGATGGAACCTGTCACGCCGAGAAGGATGTGTTTGCCGGAAAGAATGGACATATGCGGTGATTATACTTCCAAGAACAAGGCGCAAGAGAGGTTTTGTATCTCTACGATAAGGTTGTAATGAACAGGGCATTGAAAACATGGGGCAATATTTGGCGCGGGAAGTGGTCATAGTTTCCCGTTCGTTTAAATATTCATACCGCATCCATTTGAGTTACACTTTTGTCATGGACGACCCAAAAGACAATTACCGACTTTATATGAAAAACTCCCAGGAGATGCTGGATGTTGCCGAGGAAGCAAAGAAATAGCTTCAAAACCGCGATCTGCTCTAAAATTATCCCCAAAAGAAGAAAAAGCCGTCCGCGAATTTATCAGGACGGTTCGAACGGCTTACAGCGATAAAATTCAACGCGCCGCGTTGTTTGGGTCCAAAGTTAGAGGGGACTATACAAAATACTCCGATGTTGACATTCTCCTGATCGTGGCAGATGACAAATGGAAATTTCGCCAGCCTTTTAGCGTGATCGTTTCCGATATTGCGTTGAAATATGATGTGGAACTCGACGTGCGCGTGATTAGTGCGGCGCGCTGGCAATACATGGCGAATATCCAGGCTGGGTTATATCAAAACATTTCCAAAGAAGCCGTTCCGATACGATTTCGTAAAAAAGCGACGGCGGTCAGCGCGTGATAACTCACGAGAGTTGTTTTTTTAACTTTAGTTTCGCCAAAATATGACATTGCACCTTAAAAAGAACCCGAATACGGCATTCGCCATGCAACTCTTAAACGTCAAAACAGGAAGACAGGACATGTCTTCCTTGCCAAGACAAG
>JACPVD010000080.1 GCA_016191895.1 Chloroflexota bacterium
CCGAGGAGGAGAGCGTGGAGGAGGGTCATGGGTTCCTTGTTGAGTTGATAGTGGATGGAGGATGGTTACTGGAGAATGGTTAATAGGGGATGTCTTCTTCTGGGTTGTCGGTAAGGTATGGTTGAGGTTCTTCGCGGACAGTGTAACCTGCCGGCATTTCTTTTTCGCCTTGTTTGGAGCGTTTGAGATAGGCAATATAGTTGTTAAGCTGTTTGCCAAGTGATTCGGCAGACAGTGTCATCCGCTTATATATTTCCTCGGGCAAATAACCCAATTCATACGCAAGCGCCATGTGGCTTTGAACTTCCGTCAAAGAACCGCGAGCAATGTAGCAAAAACGTACATTGTCCAGAAAGTGAAAACGTCCATGGCCTTCGGCGATATTCGCCGGGACGCTTTGCGCGGCGCGTTTCAATTGTTGAGTCAAATTCCATTTTTCATCGGCTGGCAAATGCGGAACAACTTCTTTGTAAACCGCAATAGCAAAATCTTTCGCCCTCACCCAAACATCCAACTTATCCAAGTTCATCACTGTCACGGCGCGTCTCCATGATCCATTTTCCATTAACCAAGTTTTTTCTTCGCATTATTCGCCCACTGACCCAGCAACTCCGGCACGCGGGACTCAAATGAACCATCAGCTATATACACCCTGACCTGTTCCATCAGTTTGATCAACGCCCTGAGGTTGTGAATGGATAACAACGTCCCTGCCAGCAGTTCTTTTGCGACGATCAGGTGGCGGATATAGGCTCGGGTGAATGTTTTACAGGCATAACAATCGCAGGTTTCATCGATGGGGCGCTCATCCCTTGCGAAGGAGGCGTTCATCATGTTAAGGCGACCCTCGAGTGAAAAAGCGGAGTGATGACGGGCAAGCCGTGTGGGCAGGACGCAATCGAAGATGTCGATGCCGCGCGCCACGCCGTTGATGATGTCTTCGGGCGTGCCGACTCCCATTAAATAGCGCGGTTTGTCTTCGGGCAGTAACGGAACAACCACATTGAGCGTGTTGTGCATTTCCTCTTTCGTCTCGCCCACCGAGAGTCCGCCAATGGCGATACCGGGCGTATCGAGAGACGAGATAAATTTCGCCGACTCAGTCCGCAGGTCAGGGTTGACGCCGCCTTGCACAATCCCAAACAAAGCCTGGTCGGCGCGAGTCTTTGCGTTGAGGGAACGTTCCGCCCAGCGGTGAGTCCGCTCCATGGCAATTTTGCTGTAGGCAATGTCGTTTGGGTCGGAGCATTCGTCGAAGGCCATGATGATGTCGGCGCCGAGATTCTCCTGAATGGCGATCGACTTCTCGGGCGTGAAGCGATGCGTCGAACCATCGATGTGGCTTTTGAAGGTCACGCCGTCATCATCGATCTTGCGCGTGTTCGATAAAGAAAAAACCTGGAAGCCGCCCGAATCGGTAAGCATGGGGTTATGCCATTGCATGAACTTGTGAAGCCCGCCCATGTCGCGCACGAGTTCATCGCCGGGACGCAGATAAAGATGATAGGTGTTGCTCAACACAAGCGAAGCATTGATTCCCCTAAGATGCTCGGGCGTAAGAGTCTTCACCGTTGCCTGCGTGCCCACCGGTGCAAAGACCGGTGTGATGAGATCGCCGTGAGGGGTAGTAAAAACCCCAGTGCGGGCGCAGTTATTCCTAGATGCGATCTGGAATTGGAACATTGCGGGGATTGTAGCACATGCCTGAATTGACTTGACCGCTTAAAAGGCATACAATAAACTCATGAACAAACGACGCTTCTTCGCAATCACGGATATCGTATTCATCATCGCCATTCTTACCGCCGCCTGCGGAGGAGGCGCCGCGCCGGAGCCGCAACAAACACAGGACGCCGGCGCGCCCGTGCTTTTCGATGCGGCAGGCGATGCCGCTTTAAATCCCTCCAAGCCGCACATTGTCCGCGCAAGGTATGTCACTGTGGATCTGTCCATCCTGCTCGATGAGTCGGGAACGCCCCGCGCCCTGCCGGCAGGGACGGAGATCACGCTAAACCTCTTTCCAGACATCGTTTACACCGCCGTGATCGATAAAACCGATCAAAGCACGCCGGGCAGTTTTTCATGGGTTGGACATCTCAAGGATGTCGAATTCAGCGAGGCGATTCTCATCTATTCCGGGAATATCTTCATCGCCCATGTTGCCAGCCCGGCCGGGGTGTACGAAGTGTCCATTTCAGACGAGGATCTGTATCAGGTCATACAGATCGATCAGTCGAAACTTCCGCAGGATCAATAGAAAGGAGGAATGCCAGCCACCTTATCGGTTTTTGGTTCACAATTCGATAAAACCATACTCGGAGGTAAAACCATGAAAAGCAAATTATCATTTCCTTTAAGCGCCCTGCTTATCCTGGCGTTGCTGGCGTCATTCCTGCCCGGTAGTGCCGCAACAGCGCGGGCGCAAACCAATGACGCGCCCCAATTATTCAGCGATGCCGGCAGCGCGCAACCCGCCTTCAAACATGCGCCCAGCCGTTCCGTCGTCCGTTCGCGATATGTCGCCGTAAACATCGGGACATTGCCCAGCCAGGATGCAATCGCCCGGAAAGCGGGAAGCGGATACGAGATCGAACTAAATCTATTCCCGGATGTCGCCTATACCGGGGTCATTGATCGCGTTGCGCAATACACCCCAACCAGCACATCCTGGACCGGGACTCTCAAAGGCAGGGAACTCAGTTACTTCTACCTTGTCGTATCCAACGGGACGTTCATCGCCCATGTCGCATCACAGGATGGAATTTACGAAGTGTCCTCGGCAGGTAATGGCGTGTACCGGGTAACTCAGATCGACCAATCCAAACTCCCGGAAAAAGACGACATCCGCATACCACCGGCGAGTCTCCTCAATAACACAGTTGCACCCAATTCCGCGGCACTGCCGGACGACGGAAGCGTCATCGACGTGATGATCCTCTACACGCCCGCCGCCCGCGCCGCGGAGGGCGGAACTGCCGCCATGGACGCCCGTGTGGATCTTGCCATTACAGAAACCAACTCATCCTATACCAGCAGCGGTGTCGTGCCCACCATGAGTCTTGTTTACAAAGGCGAGATCAGTTATGTCGAATCGGGGGATGAAGGCACGGATTTGGACAGATTGACCGCCACCAGCGACGGATTCATAGACACTGTTCACACCCTGCGCGACACCTACGGCGCAGACCTTGTTCAATTGATCGTGGAGACGGGCTCCGGGTGCGGGATCGCCTGGTTCATGAGTACGGTGGACGCTTCATTCGCATCCGGCGGATTCTCCGTTGTCATCCGCGACTGCATGACCGGCAACTATTCTTCCGGGCATGAGTTTGGACACAACCAAAGCGCAACTCACGATACTTATGTAGATACCGGGACATCCCCCTACCCCTACATTCACGGTTACGTTAACCTTGCCGCGAGATGGCGCACGGTGATGGCCTATAACACTCAATGCGCCGATACCGCGCCTGGCACATATTGCACCCGCCTGTTGTACTGGTCCAACCCGACCAAACTCTATGGCGGCGCGGCAATGGGCGTAACTTCATCCTCTGAAAATTACAAGGTGTTAAACAACACGGCTTATACGGTGGCCAACTTCCGTTCAGCCACGACTCCTTCGCTCTTCGCCGACGTGCCTTCCACCTACTGGGCGGCGGATTTCATCGAGCGGTTGTATAACGCCGGCATCACCGGCGGATGCGCCACCGGCCCATTGAGATATTGCCCCGAAGCCAGCGTCACCCGCGCGCAGATGGCGATCTTCATCCTGCGCGGCATACACGGAAGCGCGTACATACCTCCCGCAGCAACAGGCGTTGTATTTAGCGATGTGCCGGCCGGTTACTGGGCCGCCGCCTGGATCGAACGCCTCTCCGCAGAAGGAATCACCGGCGGATGCAGCGGCACGTCCTACTGTCCAGAGGCAAACATCACCCGCGCCCAAATGGCAATCTTCCTCCTGCGCGGCAAATATGGAAGCGCATACGTGCCACCGGCCGCCACTGGCACGGTATTCACCGATGTGCCGGCCAGTTACTGGGCCGCCGCCTGGATCGAACGCCTCTTCGCAGAAGGCATCACCAGCGGATGCAGCGGCACGTCCTACTGCCCTGACGCAAACGTCACACGCGCTCAAATGGCAGTCTTCCTTGTGAAGACATTCAGCCTGCCGTAGAAACAGTAGTGGGACAATAGTCTCTAAAACAAAAAGGTCGTGAGAGAAATCTTGCGGCCTTTTATTTTCCACATCTACCGGCAGATCGCAATCATGTGCTCAATAAGGCAATCCAAATTGCCGCAAGTTTTTTGTAAGAGACTGTCTTTTCACTTTTCCCTTCTTTTGTATCTTCTCAATAAATTGAGGCACAGGGTGTTTTGAACGCGTTTCCATCTTCTTAAGTATGGTAAAATACAAATACGACTATTTAGGTAAACTTTATACATTTTCAATGATCGAACGTACTTTAAATACCGCACAGAGGGTATGTATCACCAGCGGCATCACCCATTCCAATCTTGGAATGACGCGATCAATACTTGCCAATAAAAGTATTCATCAAGCAAGAGTCTCGTGTTCTTTACCGGTCTTGGCGCAAGACGAAACTTCGCCTACAAAGGCATCGCTTATGCGAGCCTCGCCGCCAACACCTTGACCGAAAGAATTTGAACATGTACAGAAAAGGAGGTGAGCCGGAAGAAGCCCAAACAATGCGGCCTGTTTTCTTTTCACAGCGCAAAGAGACAGCGATTTAAACCATAAAGGAAAAATAAAAATGAAACAAATTAATCGTATCGTTAGTATTTTCATCGCAGTAAGCATGCTTGTTGCAACAGCATTGACCGTAATGCCTGTTACGCAAGCGCGCGCGGCAACCTTTACTGTAACCACAACCGCCGACACCGATGACGGCACATGCGACAGCAACTGTTCCCTGCGTGAGGCAATCGACGAAGCCAACAGTAATGGCGCCGGCTCAGACACCATCACCCTGCCAGCGGGGACTTACACACTTACATTGGGCGATCAACTGCCTGTGGTAACCACCACCATCATTATCGAGGGTACCACCACCACAACCATTCAAGCGGCGGCTTCGCCAGATACTTCCGGCTACCGCATCTTTGAAGTGACAGGCGATTTAACCCTCAACAATGTCACACTGAAGAATGGCTGGTGCAACAATAATCTTGCATGCGCTCCACAGGGCGGCGCAAATCAGGATACATACAAAGGCTATGGCGGCGCAATCTTCAACAGCGGCACGTTGACCATAACCAACAGCATTATTCAAAATAATAAAGCAGCCGGTGATGGCGGCGGTATCTACAACTACCAGGGCACGCTAAGCCTCACCAACACCACGGTCTCCAATAACAATGGCAGTTCCGGCGGCGGTGTCGGCGGCAAAGGCACGATCAATGTAACCAATGGCACTTTCGGAAGCAACACTGCAAATTCCGGCGGCGGCATTTCATCAAGCGACGGGACGCTCAATGTAACAAACAGCCTGTTCACGTCCAACTCTGTAACCGGCAACGGCGGCGGTATTGGCAGTAACAGCACGCTGAATATCAAGACAAGCACCTTCACTGGAAATTCTGCTTCGAGCAGTGGCGGCGGACTTTCCAGTAACAACGGCCCCAGCAATATATCCAACAGCACCTTCACTAATAATAACGCTTCCAGCAGAGGCGGCGGTATCTTCAACTATGAAGACCTGAACCTGACAAACAACACCATCTCAGGTAACTCCGCGCCCAATGGCGGCGGCTTCTATAGCGACCCTTATCAGCACGAAGGCGATTCTATCTACGCTGTTGTGGTCTTGAAGAACAACATTTTTGCCAACAGCACCAGCGGCGGCGACTGCTTCAATTACGTGAATGGAGCGGCTCATCCCGTCACCGGTAACAACAACCTGATCGAGACGGAAGGCAGCAACCCCTGCGGAACGACAGCGCCAATCACCGGTTCCGATCCCAATTTAGGCACACTTACCGGCACGCCGGGCCATCTGCCCCTTAATGCCGGCTCGCCTGCCATCAATGCCGGGGATACGGCCGCATGCGCGGCTGCGCCTGTCAGTGATACTTCCCAAAATGGTGTCGCTCGCGGCACGCCTTGCGACGTTGGCTCCTACGAATCCGGCGGCGCTCCCACCTTCGTCGATGTCCCCTTCGACCATCCTCTTTGGAAGTATATCGAGGCCCTCTATCAAGGCGGATTCACTGCGGGATGCACTGCTACTCCCCTCGCCTTCTGCCCGGATACCATTCTTGACCGCGCTCAATCCGCCGTCTTCATGCTGCGTGGTGTAAAAGGCGCTGCCTACCTGCCTCCTCCCGGTCCGTGGACCAACTTCGTCAACGAAAGTTGGGTTGGGTTCGAATGGGCCAATGGCTGGGCGGATGCCATGTATGTCGAAGGGCTTACCTCCGGCTGTCAGGCCAGTCCTTTGAAGTTCTGTCCCGCCAATCAACTCCCCCGTGTGGAAGCCAGCATCTTCGGCTTGAAGATGAAGTATGGCAATAACTATGTTCCTCCGCCTGCAACTGGCACCATGTTTGCAGACTTCCCCTCCACCGACCCAAGCTACTGGGGTATCGCGTGGGCTGAGAAAGCCTTTACAGACGGGTTATTGCCCGCCTGCGGCACCGATCCTGTCAGCGGCAAACCTATGTTTTGCCCAGGTGTCCTGGTGACTCGCGCCTGGGGCGCTTATCTCATCGTCAAGGCGAAAGGCCTGCCAACTCCATAATTGAACACAAAATAACCCATAACAAAAAGAGTCTCCAAAGCGGAGACTCTTTTTTTGATTCTTCGTATCACCTTCAATGGATCGTCCCATGCGCCAGTTCCACGATCTCGTCTTTTGTTTCATACACCCGCACAAGTTTGCCATCCTGCATCTGCAGAACACGATCGACGAACTGGCACATGCGCAAATCGTGAGTCACCATGATGCCCGCGCGGCCATTCTCATGGATAAGGTGCGCGAAAGTTTCCACCACTTGAAACGCGCGTTCGGTATCCAGCGACGCGGTCGGCTCATCGGCCAACACGACAGCAGGATTGTGAATCAACGCCCGCGCGATCGCGACTCGCTGCTGTTGCCCGCCCGACATTTGCGCGGGAAGATTATGCAAACGTTCCGACAACCCGAGGCGGGCCAGCAGTTCCCCGGAGCGAAGTCGCCCCGCATGCGTCAACCAGCCATTCAACCGCAGCATAAATTCCACGTTCTCCTGCGCCGTAAGATAGGGAATTAAATTATTCGATTGAAACGTAAACCCGATCTTCTCGCGGCGGAGTTTTACGCGCTTCTTTTCGTTCATCTGTGAAAGGTCCTGCCCATCAATGAGAACTTGCCCCGATGTGGGTGTAAGGAGCGCGGCCAAAATCGAAAGCAGGGTGGTTTTTCCCGAACCGCTCGGCCCCACCAGCGCGACGAATTCACCGGACTTGACCTGAAACGACACGTCGTCCACCGCGTTGATGGTCGCTCCATCCAGCGTAAATGATTTGACGAGATTGCGAACTTCCAAAGCAATTGAATTCATTTTGTTTTTTTCCAATTATCAGTAGATCGCGAATCTATACCGGATTGCGGACGCTTGCTGGCGGTTCGTCTTTTGCTCACCGTATCGAAACGTCAGTCCGCTTTTGCCGAGCAAATTGCAGACTGAAGTCTGCAATCCGTGACCTACTGATTATAATTATCCCAACCGCAACGCCTTCAATGGCTCGATGCGAACCGCGTAAATGATCGACACCATGCCGCCAAGCGGACCGATGAACAATAACAGCAGAATGGCGATCAATGACCTCGTCCCGTTGAATTCCAGGGGAATGGCCGGTGGCAGCCCCAGAGAAAAGAGATAATTCAACGCCGCGCCGATTCCCACACCCATGGCCGTCACTACAATGATCTGAATCACCGCCGCAAGACCAACCACAAAGTTCGACGAGCCAATGGCCTTCAACACGCCGATCTGCGGAACTTTTTGCAAAATTTGAATTTGAAAGAATCCGCCGATGACAAGGATGCCGATCAACAGGGTGAACGCGCCCTGTGTTTGCACCGTGCCCTGCTGGGCGGTATAGCCGGGGATGTTGTTGATGGTCGTTTCGATATCCGCCACCTCGATGTTCGACACTTCATTCACCAGGCGAAGTTTCACTTGTTCCAGTTGTGCGAGGTCTTTCAACTTGACCGCGATAATATTTGGATAAGGCGTGTCGCTGTTGAGATCGGATTCAGGTTGGGGACGGACCAATTCCCATGTGGCAGCCGGGACGAAGATCGTGGGTTGGAAGAAATATGCCTGTTCCGCCACCAGCCCGACGATTTTCAACGTATAAAACTCATCTTCCGTTCCCTGCGTGGAGCGGAGTTCGATCTCATCGCCGATCTTCAAGCCGGTGCGCTCGGCAACGCTGGCATCCATCACCGCTTCGCGCGCCTCACCGCCGCGGAAGTAACGTCCCTCCAAAAGCGGAGGCATGCCGGGGCGCTCCGCTTCCGCGCCAAGCAGGGAAATTTTCTGCGGCTCCGGCAAAGAGACGATTTCAGAGTTGGATGTATAGATGGCCCCCGCATCTTCCACACCCTCCACGCGGCGGACGGCTTTGACGGTGTTCGTTTCGAGCCGGCTGGCGGTGATGCTGTAATCGGACTTTTCGAGGAAGACGATCAGTTGCGCGTCCAGATTCGCCACATATTGACGATTGGCATTCGAAAGCCCTTCGCCTAGCGCGGCAATGAACAACACCAGAACAGTGATCAACGCAATGACCAGCGCGACCAGCGTAAAACGTCCTTTATTACGAAAGACTTCTTTCACGGCAAGATAGGTTGCAAGAAAAATATTTTTCATATTTTTATACCACCGGCTTTGTATCGTACGGCCGATTCCAATCGACGCCCATAATGCCGCGCAGAATCAAGTCTACGGGCGGGTGATCGGCGATATCTTCATAATAATACGGCAGGCGGATTCGCCCATCCATGCCGACAATGAATGTGCCGGACATTTGGTAGGCATCCTGCCCGGGAAAGGGGACGCCGGGCTTATATCCTTTTACCTGCGCCAGCCTGCGATTGGAGAGCCAAATGCGCGGCGAGAGTAACGTCTGCCAGGCGGTTCCCCGGTACAAGCCATAGGCGCGATATGCCGAACGGTCGGGATCGGCGAGACAGGTGGCGCCGGGAGCGCGTTGATCGCAAAAGTCCTTTGCAGATTCGGCCGAGGCGTGGGAAACGATCGCAAGCCGGAGCCCGCTTTCGGTCAGGGCTTGATGCGCATCGATGAGTTGATCCACCATTTCCTTGCATTGCGGGCATCCAAAATGGCGGGTGAAGGCCAGCACGAGAACTTTATCCACCCAAAGAGAGGAGAGTTTCATCGGCCTGCCATCGGCTCCCAACACGTTTGCATCGGGAGCGGGGTCGTTGAATTTGAGATGGGGTTGTTTTGTCATGATTCCTTTTTTGAATAGGAAAAAAAAATTTGCCCAAAAAATCCGCGCCTGCATCGGCACGGACTTTTTTTATATAGGCCACGCTGACTTTGCGCGAGTTTTACGAAATATGCAAGATCGATTTTTCGACCTTGCTCCCCACCTTCATCACGCGCCGCCAGCGGCTGACATCGTTGAGCGAAATCCAGCGGCGCTCTTCGGTGCGATAGAACCAATCCTTGTCCTGCTGGTAATACACAAGCACATCGGTGGATTCCCAGATATTGAGAATCTCGTTGCCGTGGGCATGGGTATCGTCGAAGTCGGTGGTGGCGCGCTGACCCATTTCGCTGTAGAGCTCGTTGAGTTCAAGGAGCAGGGTGTTGATCTCCGGCGTCAGGCGATTCACTTTGAGGCCGATGCGTTTGGCCTCTTCGAACAAAATCGGATAGCCGTGCGACGGGTATTTCGCATTGAGCGAATTGGCGATCCGATCGGCTTCAGCATCGTTACGGATGTGGTAGGCGAGCAATTCCTTACATAACATGATGGAAAGCGACTCGGCGCGATCCAC
>JACPVD010000081.1 GCA_016191895.1 Chloroflexota bacterium
GACGAGGGGCTGAGTCGCGCTGTCCGTGAAGCTTTTGTGCGTCGGTACGAAAAAGGCATGATCTATCGCGGACCACGTCTCATCAACTGGTCGCCCGGTCTCAAGACTGCCGTGTCTGACCTCGAAGTGGAATACTCCGAGGAAGATGCCACGTTATATTATTTCAAATATATGATCAAGCCAGAGACTTCCGAAGTCTCCAAGACTTCGGAAGTCTATATCCCCGTCGCAACGATTCGTCCCGAAACCATTTTGGGCGATACGGCTGTGGTTGTCCACCCGGAAGATGAACGCTTCAAGAAATTTATCGGCAAGACCGCCATCGTGCCCATGCTCGGACGTGAAATCCCCATCATCGGTGATGAATATGTGAGCATGGAATTCGGAACCGGCGCGTTAAAGATCACGCCTGGTCACGACCCGAACGACTATGCCATCGCGCATCGTCACAACCTGCCGATCATTTCCATGCTGGATAAAGAAGCCAAAGTCAACGAGAATGGCGGAAAATATCAAGGCTTGGATCGCTTCGAAGCGAGGAAACAACTCTGGGCGGAGATGAAAGAGGCGGGGCTTGTCATCAAGACCGAACCGTATCGCACTACCATCCCCCGTTCGCAGCGCGGCGGTGAGATCGTCGAGCCGATGATCTCTGAACAGTGGTTCGTGAAAATTGAATCGATGGCGAATGCCGGGCTCGATGCGGTGAAAGATGGGCGCATCAAGATCGTGCCTGAGCGTTTTGAGAAGACCTACTTCAACTGGCTCGACAACATCAAAGATTGGTGCATCAGCCGTCAGTTATGGTGGGGGCATCGCATCCCCGTGTGGTATTGCCCCGACGGGCACATGACCTGCACGCGTGAAGACCCGACCCAATGCACGACCTGCGGCTCGAAAGACATTCATCAAGACGACGATGTGCTCGACACATGGTTCTCGTCTGGCTTGTGGCCCTTCTCCACGCTCGGCTGGCCCGATGAAACGCCCGACCTGAAATATTTTTATCCCACTTCCTACATGGAAACGGGTTACGACATTTTGTTCTTCTGGGTCGCGCGCATGATCATGAGCGGACTGGAATATACCGGCGAAGCGCCGTTCCATACCGTGTACCTGCACGGACTCATCCGCGATGAACATGGACGCAAGATGTCGAAGACATACGGAAACGTGATCGACCCGCTGACCGTGATGGATGAACTCGGCACGGATGCGCTGCGCTTCACGCTGTTAGTGGGTGCCACTCCCGGCAATGACATGAATCTTTCGGTGAAGAAAGTGGAAGCGAATCGCAACTTCGCCAACAAGGTTTGGAATGCCGGACGTTTCGTGATCAACGCGATCAACACGCTTCAACCCGGTGCCGAGCTTGGTGACTACACCCTAGCCGACTCTTGGATCTGGGCTCGTCTGCAAACCCTCATCCGCGACGTGGAGCGCCAATTCCAGAATTTCCAATACGGGCAGGCTGGTCAGCAGATCTACGACTTTTTATGGGCAGACTTTGCCGACTGGTATGTCGAAATTGCCAAGCAAGAATTAAACGAGGGCGGACCTCGTGCCGCCCGCGCCGCAGATACGCTCGCGCGCGTGTTCGACATCACACTGCGTTTGCTGCATCCCTTCACTCCCTTCGTGACCGAAGAAATTTGGGGGCATCTGCATAGCGCCCTGCGCGAATCTCCGCTTAAAGATATTTGCAAAGACTGGCCCGATGCGCTCATCGTCGCCAAGTGGCCAGAACCGCGCGACCCCGAAGGCTGGGAAGCCGACAAAGTCGCAGACTTCGAACTCATTCAAGAGATCGTGCGTTCCATCCGCAACCTGCGCGCCGAAAAGAACGTGGCACCTTCCAAGAAGATCGCTGCATCTATTTCTGCGGGTGCAAAAACAGACTTGTTGAATGAACAGTCGAAAGTCATCGCCGCCCTCGCCGGACTCGACCATTCACTATTCACTCAGCTCTCACCGACAAACCCGCCGACTCCGCCGCCCTCATCGTTGGCTCCGTCGAAATCTACCTTCCGCTCGCAGGTATGGTTGACCTTGCCAGCGAAAAGACTCGCCTCGAAAAAGAACTCAAGGAAGCCGAGTCTCACATTCAGCGTTTGGAAAATCTGCTTGGAGGCGACTTCGCCCAAAAGGCTCCACCCGCGCTGGTGCAAAAAGAGCGCGACAAACTCGCTGCGTACAAAGAAACGGCAGAGAAGATCAAGGCGCAATTGAAGTAATCTTGTAGGGCGGGGATATTATCTCGCCCTACCTTTTATGGAAGTTTTCATGGACAAACCCACCATCACCATCCGCCGCGCCGAACCTTCGGACGCGGAAGCCTATCACCGAATTTTTTCGTGTCCGAAAGTCATCCACGGCACATTGCAATTGCCATATCCGTCCGTGGAAGCATGGCGTAAACGCCTCACAGAAATTCCTGATGGTACTTTCAACCTATGCGCCTGTGTTGGGGATGAAGTCGTCGGGCAGTTGGGGTTGCACACCTTCCCGCACGGACCGCGCCGCAGGCATGTCGGTCAACTCGGTATGGCAGTCCATGATGATTGGCAGGGCAGGGGAGTCGGCTCGGCGCTCATGGCAGCCGCCATTGATCTCGCCGAGAACTGGCTTAATCTTTCCCGCCTTGAACTTGAGGTTTATACGGACAACGAGGCTGCCATTGCCTTGTATAAAAAATTCAGCTTTATCGCCGAAGGAACGCGCCCAAATTTCTCCTACCGCAACGGTGAATTCATCGGAGTGTATGCAATGGCAAGGTTGAGACAAGCATAGCCTGTTATGACCATGACCTTATCCCATTAAATCGTTCATCTTCTGTATAAACCTGTCCGGCTCCTTGAAAAAATTCGCCACGTAAATCTTCCCCGTGCGGATCAACGACAGCGCCTTTGGCTCGAACTTCATCCCGGTGCTTGTCTCCGCGATCAGATCGGCGGTGCGTCCGCTCCCTTCGGCGATCAAGACAGGGCTGCCGTACTCGATGTTCACCCGCGCATCCTCCCACGCGATCTGCCCCCCATTGATCATGATCGCCACCCTCGCCAGCGGACCCGAGACCGCCTTCGCCGCCGCCGCAATCCACTCCGACTCGTCGCCCCAATGACTGCCCGGACATAAAATGAAATGCGAATGGTTATGTTCCAAAAACGTCTCGATCATCTCCACTTCGCGGGCGGCAACGCCGATGAGCGGAATGGAATTCCCCGCATTTTTCACCGCGCGCCCAATCGCCGCCATCACCCCCGAATCCGTACCGCCATCAACGATCACCGCGCCCTTCGACACAGCGAACGGCGCCAGCCGCGACTCGAAAAAAGCCTGAACCTTTTCAATATCCACCGGGGTCATGCCGCCCGCGCCGCCCACGATCACAATCGCGGGGCGATTGCCTGAAAACCCAAGAAGATTCAACCCCTCCGCCAACTCGTCGAAAACATCCGGACGGATCGCGGCTCTCGAAACCTCGTTCAACGGCAGCATCTCCAGTTGCATCCCCAAATTATACGCAGGATGCCCCCCCGCGCCAATAAGCGAATTGACACGCGCAATTGGCATGGCTATAATGACCGCACAATTTATATAACCTTCGGGGCAGGGTGCAATTCCCGATCGGTGGTACAGCCCA
>JACPVD010000101.1 GCA_016191895.1 Chloroflexota bacterium
AAAATCTGCGACCAACAGCGCCGTCATTTTGCTCAGGGTTTCTATGCTACACTTCATGCGGAGCCTCCGTTTGTTTTTGCCTACGGGTACTATACCCGATTTCTCGGAGGCTCCTTTTCTACAACATTTGAATGCTCCCGGATGATTGTATAATGTTGGGATGACAAAGATTTGCATTGTGCCGCGCGTGGAAGGGACGGGCGGCATGGCATCGTTCCGTTTAAAATTTGAAGAGGGATTACGCGTCCGCGGCATTGATCTGACTCACAAACTGGGTGACAACGCCGACGCCGTTCTCGTCCTCGCAGGCACGCGCTTCATACCTGACCTGGGGCGGGTCCGCCGACGGGGCATTCGCGTCGTCCAAAGGTTGGACGGGATCAACTGGGTGCATCGCGTGAAATGGTCGGGGGTGAGATACACCGTCCGCGCCGTGTATGGGAACGCCATGCTCGCGCTGATCCGAAATCGCTTTGCAGACCGGGTGATCTACCAAAGTGAATTCATCCGCGGATGGTGGCAGGACTGGTACGGAGTTGCAAACGCTCCCGCAACCGTCATCCACAACGGAATTGACCTGGACGCCTACGCGCAAAGCGGAGAGGGTGACCGCCCCACAGACCGCTATCGAATGCTGCTTCTCGAAGGCAGCCTCGCCCGCGGGTTGAACTCCGGTCTGTTTCATGCTGTGGAGGCTGCAAAAAAACTTTCCGAAAAATACCCGATGGAAGTCGTCGTCGCCGGGACGGTAGACGAAAGCACTCAATGGAAAATCAACTCCGTGATCTCTGAGGTGAAAAATTTATCTATAAAATTCCTCGACACTGTTCCCCGGGCAGACGTACCCAAACTCGCCCGCTCCTCCCACCTGATGTATTCCGCCGAAGTCAACCCGCCCTGCCCCAACTCGGTCATCGAAGCGCTGGCGTGCGGGTTGCCCGTCATCGGCTTCGATACGGGTTCGCTCAAGGAACTGGTCGGCGGAGAGGCGGGTGTGATCGTCCCTTATGGAGCGAATCCCTGGAAGTTGGAAACGCCCAATATCGCCGGGCTTGCGGCTTCGGCGGAGTCTGTGCTGGAGAAACAGAATCAATTCCGGGCGGCGGCTCGGAGGCGGGCGGAGGAAAAGTTCGGGCTGGATGCGATGGTGGAGGCATATCTCAAGGTGTTGTTGGGATAATTGGTAAATGGAGACTTGTCCTGAGCGAAGTCGAAGGATTGGAGATTCGGATGGATAACGAAATTCACGAATTTTTATTGAAGCATTTGCAGGGCATCATGAACAACGACATCGCTTCGTATCACGAAACGACGGCGGAGGATCTGACCCTGTACGAGTGGTGGGTCGCGCCGCACCGGTTGGACGGGCTGCCCTTCCATGAGTTCATGATGAACTCGAACGCTGAGCGCGGCGCGGTCTTCGGCGCGGAACAGACAGGCAAGACGCGCTTCGATCTATCGAACCTGCATATTCAACGCTACAGCGATACTGCGATTGCAAGTTACACATTGCTGATAAGCACTTCATCCTCTGCGGGCGTGCAGGTGGCTGCGCACAACGAGAGCCGCGTAATGGTGAAGATTAACAATGCCTGGAAAGTGGCGCATGTTCATAAATCACCGGCATATTCCGCGCCGCATGTTGGGTAAGCGATGAACTTCAAAGGCAAATTAGGTTTACAGCAGCGCGTTCTGCCGGGTTATCGCGTTCCGTTCTTCGATTTGCTGGCAAGTCGCTGTGAAGGCGGCATGAGTTTGTTGGCGGGTCAGTCCCGCCCTGAAGAAATGATCGCCGATGGGGAAACGCAAACTCGCCCTGAGCATGGTCGAAGGGTCGCAAAACGCGCGATGGCGGATAATCTTCATCTATTCGGCGGCTCGTTTTACTTCTGCTATCAGCGCGGATTCATTGACTGGCTCAACCATTGGAATCCCGATGCGCTCATCATGGAAGCCAACCCGCGCTACCTCGCCTCTCCCTCCGCCGTGAGTTGGATGCGCAAACGCGGACGGCGAGTCTTAGGCTGGGGCTTGGGCGCGCCAAAACAAAGCGGACTCTGGAAACGCTTCATCGGTCAATTCGACGGGATGATCGCCTACAGTCAGCGCGGGGCGGAGGAATATGCTGCGCTTGGCTTTCCGCGCGAGAAGATCTTCGTGGCGCATAATTCGGTTTCGCCTGCGCCTGAAAAACCAGACGATAAACCCTTGACGATAGACCATGCGACTATTCTGTTCGTGGGACGTTTACAAGCCCGCAAACGAGTTGACTCCCTGCTCCGCGCCTGCGCAGAAATGGAATCCAAACCTCATCTGCTTATTGTCGGTGATGGACCGGAGCGCGAGGCGTTGCAAACATTGGCAAAGGAAGTCTATCCATCCGCAGAATTCATCGGCGCAAAACACGGCGCGGAGTTGAAGCCGTACTTCCAGCAGGCAGACTTGTTTGTCCTGCCCGGGACCGGCGGACTCGCCGTCCAGGAAGCGATGAGTTACGGCTTGCCCGTCGTCGTCGCCAAGGGAGACGGTACACAGGATGACCTCGTCCGCGAAGCGAACGGCTGGCAGATCGAGCCGGAGAATTACGACGCGTTGGTCGCTGCAATAAAAAACGCGCTGTCTGATACAGCGCGTCTGCGGGAAATGGGGAAAGAGTCGTTTCGGATCGTTTTGGAGGAGATCAACATCGAAAAGATGGTGGATGCGTTCGTGAGGGCATTGAACTCGGTTTAGACTCGTACCGCAACCTTCAGGTTGCCAACGACAAGATAAATCTTGCGACACTCACCCTGCCGCCTGGTAAAAATTCACCAACGTCTCGATGAACTGCTTCTGACCCGAAGCGTAATGCGTGGCAAGCGAGTTCAGGCGGAAGACGAAGGTCGCGCCGTCCTTGAGTTCGATGGCGATCATTTTTTGATTCAAGAATCCGCTTGGTTTAACGGATTTTATGTCCGCATAGGGAATATCGCTCAAGCCTTTGTTCTCCATCTTCAGCGAGACGATGCCCATCTCAGTGGCGATGATGAACATCCGTTTGCGGGTCAGGGCGGCGAAGTAGTATCCGCCGCCGATCAGGCTCAAACCATTCGTCAGGATGACGGTTTTCAAGGATTTGGTGAAGAGAAAACCTGTGAGCGCGATCCCCTCCCCCGGCGTGAGGTGAGGCGCAAGTTCCCTGTGGACGAATTCGTCGTATTTGTGCATGTTCCATTCCTTTCGTTATTCATACCATCCGGTATCGCCGAATATCTCCCATCCGCGTTCCTGCGCGATCTTTTTCAACTTCGCATCGGGGTACACCGCCACGGGATGGTCCGCTTTTTCGAGCATGGGCACATCCAGGAT
The DNA here is from genome assembly GCA_016191895.1 of Chloroflexota bacterium. GTDB lineage: Bacteria > Chloroflexota > Anaerolineae > Anaerolineales > Villigracilaceae > Villigracilis. Next base: position 3,349 of record JACPVD010000101.1, read on the forward strand.
CGTATCGCCGTATGCAACATCAACCTTATCCACACCGAGGCGGGACAGCACCTGTTCGATTTTCTTTTCGTTCGCCACCAATCCACCGACCATTCGCAACCGTCCGTTGACGATCTCGGTCGGCGTGCCAATCACATCTGCGCCGATGCGGCGGGCGAAGGGCTCGATAAACGGTTCGACGACGCTGCTGGCAATATAGACCCTCGCCCCTTCTTCGCGATGTTTGATAAGACGCGTCACCACATCCACGCGGCGTTTTTTCCAGAAATCATGCTCTACGATCCACTCTGAAGCATCGCGGACATTTTCAGGCGTGGCATTCTTGATATAAGCAAGGCTGTTCACCATTAGTTTTTGCCCCCATTCCTGCCAGTCGATCACCCCCCGCTTTGCAAGCAGGTAGCCGGGCATGATGGACGCCATGTACCAATTCGCGCGGGCTTTGCTTTGATTGTGCTTCACCCAATCCATCAGCCCAAGAAAAGGCGAGCCGGTGGTGAGCGTTCCCATCATGTCTGATACGACGATCATTGATTCTCCTTCTTCAAATCCTCTTCCAGCAAACGGCAGGCGGATGCTTCGCACTCCATCAGCGCCTCCAACCGGACGTGGAGCAGACTCAGCGTTTCGGGGCTTAATCTCCCCGCCAGGTTTTCCAGCTGGTACGGGTCGGCTTGCAAATCGTAGAACTCGATCTCGCCGTTGGCATATTCCACATACACAAAATCCTCGCCGCGAATGCCGCGGAATGCGCCGCCAACGATATCAACCAGCAGGTTATCCGTCTCCGGGTCTTTCAGGGCTTCATCAATAGCCTCTTCATCAATATACCCGAACTCTATCAAGAGACCATCCCGCCAGGGTACTTCCTCCCCGGTCAAACATGGCAGGAAGGAACGTCCGTCCACAAAATCGGGAATGTCCACGCCGGTCATTTCTGCAATCGTCGGGGCAAGGTCAATGTTGGCGGTCATCTGCGGGACGGTCGTCCCCGGCTCGATGCCCGGACCGCGAACCATCAGCGGCGCGCGGATGTCTTCTTCATAAGGCGTGCCTTTTCCGGAGGGCAGGCGGTGTTCGCCGAGGCGAAATCCGTTATCGGAGACGAAGAAGATGTATGTGTTTTCGAGCTGCCCCGTCTCTTCGAGAGATCGAACCAGTCCTTCCACCAATTCATCCACCGCTTGAAGCGAAGCGACGCGCCCGGCAAAGGCGTTGTTCGCGTCGCCTTCATCGAACTCGTCGCCGGTTTGCGTCAGAGATTGGATGATCTGCGGCTTGTCGCTGATGTCCGTTTCGTTGAACGAAGGTTTTTGCGGATAGGTCAGGGCGGAGTCCACTGCCGAATGGCGCGGGGCAGGCGTCGCGGGTCCGTGAGGCGCGTACACCGAAGCGAGAAGGAAAAAGGGAGAATCGGCTGCGACGCTCGATTCGATAAAGGCGAGGGACTTCTCCAAAATCAGATCGGTGCTGTACTCTTCGGGAGAGTCGCCGTAGGAGACGAGCGTCCCGTTTTCGTTCATGGTGTAGTTGAAATAAAAATCGCCGTCGTCGTTCTCGGCAATGAACGCCGCCCAATCCGTCCAGCCGGGCGGGACGTAATTCCTCCCGGCATTGACCGGATAGTTGTTGAGATATTTTCCGAAGAGCGCCGTGCGATACCCCGCATCTTGCAGCCAGACCGCCAGCGTGCTTTCTTCTTCTTGCAGTTTGAAGAAACGCGCAAAGCCGGGCGAGTTTTCGAGAATATCGGTATTGTGCGCGTACTGCCCGCGCAGCATGGACGAGCGCGACGGGCAGCAGATGGGCGTGGTGATGAAATAATTATCAAAGACCGCGCCCTGCCCGCCGATGAGTTGATTCGTTTTTGGCATGTAGGGCATCAAGGTCATGTCCATGTCGTCGGTCAGAATGATGATGACATTCGGCGAATCTTTGAACGGATTGTTCATCGCGCAGCCGCTCAACAGGGCAAGCATGATGATGGCAATGATGATCTTCTTTTGCATAAAACTCCGTAGGGCGGGTTTCCAACCCGCCATATTCTCCATTCAACAAAAACGTCAGGCTGCAAGCCTGACCTGCAAAATGATTTTATCATTGCGCCGTATTACCGCCGTCCACCAGCAAAAGATGACCCGTTACAAACGAAGATTCATCCGACGCCAGAAACACCACCGCATTGGCGATCTCCTCCGGCTTTCCAAAACGCCCCATCGGAATATACGCGCTTGATTCCTTGATCGCCTCCTCCAACGTCACCGGGTCGGAGCCTTCAAAATATCCCTTCTCCATCCAGCGATCCACGAACGTATCGCCCGGGCAAACCGCATTCACGCGGATTCCATCGCGCGCAAAATCCAACGCCATCGCCTTCGTCATCATCCCCACCGCGCCCTTGCTCATGATATATGGAAAAGCATTCCTGCCCGCCACCACCGACCAATCCGAACCGTTATTGATAATCACACCGCCGCCCTGTTTCTTCATCTGCGGCAACACCAACTGACACATCTTCCACACCGCCGTCACATTGATATTCAACGTATCCTGCCAAGTCTCATCGCTCGTCGTCTCGGCAGTCCCCTTCGTAACGATGCCCGCGTTGTTAAACAAAATATCAATGCGATTAAATTCCTTAAGCGCGGCTTCGACGACTCTCAAGCAGTCTTCGCCCTTTGAGTGATCCGCCTCTACGAACACGCATCGGACTCCCTTTGACCTGCATTCCGCTTCGACAGCCTTCCCCATGCTGACGCGCCGCCCCGTGACGACCAAGTCCGCGCCTTCCTCGGCAAATCGCAACGCCGTCGCCCTGCCAATACCGGATGTCGCCCCGGTGATGATGGCGGTTTTGTTTTTCAGTCTCATGGTTTCTCCTTGTAGCACAAGTCTATAGACTTGCGCTACAGTATAATCCCCCATCATGGACAGCAAGACACTCAACGTACTCGAATACCAAAAAATTCTCGGCAAACTCGCAGGCTTCTGCGACTTCTCCGCTTCGATGGAGCTGGCGCGTTCGCTCGAACCGACCGACTCCTACGACCTTGCCCAAGCCCGCCTTGCCGAAACGACCGAGGCGCGGAAATTGTTTTCCGTGCAGGATGTGAGCATCGGCGCGGCGCACGACATCCGCCCCGCCGCAGACCTCGCCGCCCGCAGCGGAGTCCTCGACCCGCAGGCATTGCTGGACGTAAAGTCCACGCTGATCGCCTGCCGCGAGTTGAAGAAGACTTTCGAGAAGAAGGAAGGCGAATATCCGCGCCTGTGCCTGATCGCGCAGGGACTGCCCGAGACTCACGGCATCGTGGACGCCATCTCGCGCGTTCTCTCGGATCGCGGCGAAGTGCTTGATTCAGCGTCCGTCAAACTGGCGGACATCCGCCGTAATTTGAGAGTCGCGCACGACCGGCTGATGAGCCGCCTGCAAAAATATGTGACCGACTCCAAGACCTCATCCATGCTGCAAGAGTCGATCATCACCCAGCGTGATGGACGCTATGTGATTCCATTGCGCGCCGAATATAAAGGACGCATCAAAGCCGTCATCCATGACCAATCTTCCAGCGGGGCGACGCTTTTCGTCGAGCCGCTGCCGGTGGTGGAGGCGAACAACGAAATCCGGGAGTTGCAGCTTGCCGAACGGGACGAAGAACGCAGAATCCTCGCGGAGGTTTCGTCTGTGGTCGGCGCCCATGCCAGTGAGTTGAAGTACGGCGTGGAAAATCTCGCTGTGTTGGATCTGGCGTTTGCGAAGGCAAAGTATGGGGAGGAGTTGAGGGCGAGTGAACCGGAATTGCAGAATACAGAAGGCAAAGGACAAAGGGCAGAAAGCAGAAGGCAGAAGGCAGACCCACAATCGTCAATCGTCAATCGTCAATCGTCAATCAAATTAATCCAAGCCCGCCATCCCCTGCTCGACCCCGAGACCGTCGTCCCCGTGGACGTTGACCCAGCCGAAGGGACTCGCGCCATCGTCATCACGGGACCGAACACGGGCGGCAAGACGGTTTCGTTGAAGACTGTCGGATTGCTGGTTCTCATGGCGCAAAGCGGACTTCACATCCCCGCCCAAAGCGGCTCGGAGTTGCCGTTCTTCAAGTCGGTGTATGCCGATATCGGCGATGAGCAATCCATCGAGCAGTCGCTTTCGACGTTCAGTGGGCACATCACCAACATCATCCGCATTTTGAAACAAATAGATAACCGCTCACTGGTCATCTTCGACGAACTCGGCTCGGGGACGGATCCGCAGGAAGGCGCGGCGATTGCGCGGGCGATTCTCAGTCACCTGCTCGAAGCGGGTGTGATGACTCTGGTCGCCACGCATTACCCCGAACTAAAAACCTTCGCCCATTCGACCGAAGGGGTGGTCAATGCTTCTCTCGAATTTGACATCAAAACGCTTCGCCCGACCTACAAGTTGACCATCGGTCTGCCGGGCAGGTCGAATGCTTTGGCAATCGCCCAAAAACTGGGACTGCCGCAATCCATCATCGAGTCGGCGAAGGCGGAGATCAACCCGCTGGATTTACGCGCCGACAAACTGCTGGACGATATCCGCAAGGAACGCAACCGAACTTCGCGTGAAAGAGAAAAACTGGAAAAGCAACGCTCCAAACTCGAAACACAAAACGCAGAACTCGCAAAACGCCTTGAGAAGATCGAGGACGAACGCCGCGAAACCATCGCCAAAGCCCGCGCCGAAGGTGAGTTGGAAGTGGCGGTCTTGAAACGCAATATCGACTCGTTGAAGTCGCAGTTGAAAAAAGCCAGCCAGCCGTTGACTGCCATCCGCGCGATTGAAGAGAAGATGGAGACCATTGAAGGAAAAGCGACTCAACCTGTCGAGAGAAAACAAGACCCCTCTTCGAGGACTTCGCAATCTCTACTCTCTAATCTCCAATCTCTCAAATTGGGCGAGAAGGTAACCGTCAGCACGCTAAATGCCGAGGGTGTGGTGACCGCTTTGGGTGAGTCCGATGCGGAAGTGCAAATTGGAACGATCCGCGTGCGGGCGAAGATGTCGGAGTTGGTCAGGCGCAATGCAGAGGCTGTATCCAATGAACAGAAAGCAGAAGGCAGGAAGCAGAAGGCAGAGGCATCGTCCACGGTCAATCGTCCATCGTCCTCTTCGCCTGGCATGGAAGTGGACTTGCGCGGGTTGATGTCGGAGGATGCGCTCGACAAGATGGAACGTTATCTCGAACAGGCGTATCTTTCGGGTTTGCCGTGGGTGCGAATCATTCACGGAAAAGGGACGGGTAAACTGCGTCAGTCCGTGCGCGAGGCGTTGAAAGGTCATGCCTATGTCAAGTCGTTTGAAGAGGGCGCTTCCAACGAAGGCGGCGAGGGCGTGACGGTGGCGAAGTTGAACGCGGGGTAGCGGATTGGTATAATCTCGAAAACAAAGGAGCTAACCATGTCCATTGACGACGCCATCCAAAAAATGACCGACCTGATCAAAGCCGCCTGCGCGAGCGCGGATATCAAAGCCACGAAGATGTCGGACGAGGAGGCGCGTTTAACGGTGCTGGCTCCGGCGGGCGACATGCAGAAGATCAAGGATGCAACCTTCCAGCCCGCGATTGACATGTTGAATTCAGACGGCATGGATGTGCAGGTCTTTGTGTACGATAAAGATGCGCCGCCGCTGAAAGGGTAAGACAACCTTAAGGTTGTCCCACAGCCCGCCAGACGATGTTCAGTGCATCCAAGCCGGTTTCGCGGTGGATGATTTTTGCTTCATCGGTGAGATAGATCGCGCCTTGTAGTTCGCGTCCCTTCATTACATAAAGTCCGCGGTCGGGGAGATTTGAAACAGCCGCCCAGAAATTCCACAACGGAAGATCGAATTCATCGGCAAGCAGCGCCATGTCTCGGTTGACGCGGTGATCCAATTCGCGGTTATCGGCTTTGGTGGCGAGGATGGGGACGACGCCCTGCGCCAGCAATTGATCGATCACGCGCCGCAGATATTCGGTGTTGCGCGATTCAAAATGCGAGCCGATCTGGATGATGACAAACGACGGGCGATGGACTCTCAACTCGCAATCAACGGGCGTTTCGCCGAACGAACAGCCATACTCGCCGCGATGCCACTGATCCCACAACAATGCGCCGGGCGTCGTGCCGTCCTGCGCGGTGGGACTCTCACGCTCGAACGAGCCTGCAAAATGAGCCACCGTCTCCTGTAAATCGGGCGGCAAACTTTCCACCAGCGACTCATCGGTATCGTAGACACCCAAAAATTCCTGCGGCTCCGCCTGGCAATCGCCGAAGATGGAAAAGGCGTTGGGATCGTTGCCAAGCGCGATTCCCCTTTCGTAAATTTCGCGGATATTCAACCCCGCTTCCGGCCTCACCGGGAGACTCATCCACGCATCGAGATTCGGCGTCGCTGTGACTTGTTTCGCTTCGACCGTCGGCGTGGACGTTGCCCGCCTCGTCGCCTCATTTGTTACAGCGACCTGTCCCTGCGTCGGAACATCATATCTTGGAGTTGGAACGATCCGCGCGGGAGTCTCTGTCGGTTTTGGGCTGGGGAAGGGAGTCGCTTGCGCGGTGCAGGCGGTGAGGAAAACCAATAAAGTTAGTATGCGTTTCATTTTAGTTATATCCGGTGGTCTCGATACGTGGCGCGGCTATCACGCGCCATTACTCGACCACCAGCGTTATCTGTTTATTCCATTCCCTCGCAAACTTCATTATGCGTGGACGGATGTAGAACGCATCCGGGTCGGCTTGCGGGCGTTTGGACTTGATCAACTCCATCGCCGCGAGCGGACTCATCCCCTGCGCGATCAGCACCGCCGCCCCCATCGTCACGCCGCGATGAGCGCCGTAGGCACAATGAGCATAGACTTTGCCGCCGTTCTGAATGACATCAAGCGCGGCTTTTGCCCCACGCACGAGCGGACGGATGGGAATCGGTATCAGCGGCGTATCAAAGGTTGGGAGCCAGAGCCGCTCAATGGGAGTCGGATGCGGGTCTCGGTGGGGCATCCGCTCGAAGCGCATGTTAATGACCAGGCGAATGCCGAGTCTGCGCAGTTGGTCATAATCCTTTTTATGCGGGGTGGTGCCGATGAAAAGGTCGGCGGTGATGGGAGAGAAGTTCATGGGCGAAGGATAGCATAAAATGGGGAGTGGAAAGTGGAAAGTTGGTTGTAAAATTGGGGAGCTGCAGGTGATGAATAATGAGTGATAAGGGCAGGTAGGTATGGCGAATAACTCGCCACCTGTGACGGTCCGCCGTATTATTACAAGGTCGCGTACGATGAAGCCGTTGCAATGTTGGAAAAGTTGAAGCGATCGTGATGGACAAGGCGACGACGCCGCTCCCACAATAGAAAAGGAGTTTCATGGAAATAATAAAAGGTTTTTTCTCATTTCTATTCAATTTGGTCGGAATCGTCAGCAGTATTCTTGGCATCTGGTCGGTCATTCGAAGCCCGGAGGAAGTAAAAGAGACCCTGGCGTCATGGGGCAAATCCATTCGATCATCGCTGAAAGTAAAACAACCGAAACAGCCTGAAAAATCCCAACCAACAAAAACGCTTTCCGAAACAGAGTTTTCCGAATTATTGGAAAATGCCCCCGATCTCTCCGGCGCGGAAGTAACAAAAAGAGAGAGAAAACAACAGGCTCAAAATCCGATAATGACTTATCTTTATTTCTTCGCGGCTTTACTTGTCATAACAGTCGTTATTATCGGCATCGTATCAAGAGCCGCTTCCGTCCCCGAAGCTGAAAACGCATCCCCTCCCATCGAATGGACCTTGAGCGGCGGCATGAACGTCGTAAGTCTGTTTTGGATGTTCGTTTTTCTCTTTGGCGTGATCGGCGCCATGCGGGGCTGGGCAAAGGAATTGCTGGTCGTCTTCAGCGGCGTCATTGCCCTGGCGGTCAATGTATTATTGTTCGGGCATTTTCCATGGCTAAGAGATTTGCCAGACAACAGTCTTTCCGTGTTTTGGGCGCAGTCAACTGTAACAATTACTCTGGTATATTTTGGATATCAAACTGTTGCGAGTGTTGTCTCGCTTGCATCGAAAGCGGTGCGTGAAAGGTTATCCGATGTTTTGTTTGGGGCGGTAATGGGAGGCATAAACGGATATTTGATCGCCGGTTCGATCCTGGCTTATTTCCACATCGCCGATTACCCTTATGAAAACGTCATCGCGCCAGCCGCCGATGCCAATTTTTCAGAAATCGTCGCCGGAATGATGGCAGCCATGCCGCCAAATCTGCTGGGCGAACCCGGCATTTACTTCGCAGCTCTTATTTTGCTGATATTTATTCTTGTCGTATACGGATAAGCCCCATGAATTCAATTTGACCCATGAAGAGCGGGTAGAGGATGCTGGAAAAATTGAAGTAACGAGATAATGAGGAAGGACTTGGCGCTTGGCTAAGCCCTTCCTCGTTTCTTATCCCTCGTTACTCATCCCTCGTATCTCGTCAACTCATTCCCCATCCTCCTTTTTTATGCTAGACTCACCCCAACTCCAAGCCCATTCCCTATTCACCATTACCCATTCCCTATTCACCATTACCCAATCACCAATTACCATTTACCAATCACCCAATGGAAACCCTCTCCTCCGCCCTTGACCCGCAATCCCCCGAATTCAAAGCCAATACCGAACATAACCGCGCCCTTGCGCGGGAATTGAAGAAACGCCTTGCCCACGCCCGCGAAGGCGGCGGCGAGAAGTATCGCAAACGCCACGAAGAGCAGGGCAAGTTATTCGTGCGCGAACGCATCGAACGTCTGCTCGACCCCGGCGCGCCCTTCCTTGAACTGTCCGCATTGGCGGCGATCAATCTTTACAACAACGAAGCGCCCAGCGCGGGCATCGTCACCGGCATTGGGCGCATCTCGAATCGTGAAGCGCTCATCATCGCCAACGACGCCACTGTCAAAGGCGGCTCGTACTTTCCGATGACGGTCAAGAAACATCTGCGCGCCCAACAGATCGCCGAAGAAAATCATTTGCCCTGCCTCTACCTCGTCGACTCTGGCGGGGCGAATTTACCGTTTCAAGATGAAGTCTTCCCCGATGTCAATCACTTCGGGCGCATCTTCTACAATCAGGCGCGCATGTCTGCCAAGCGTATTCCGCAGATCGCCGCTGTCATGGGAAGTTGCACAGCGGGCGGCGCGTACGTCCCGGCGATGAGCGATGAAGCCGTCATCGTCAAAGGCGCAGGCACCATCTTCCTCGGTGGACCTCCGTTGGTCAAAGCCGCCACGGGGGAGGATGTCACTGCTGAAGAATTGGGCGGGGCGGATGTCCACACACGCAAGTCAGGCGTCGCCGATCACTTCGCAGAGGATGATGACCACGCGATCGAAATTTTACGAAGCATCGTTGAGACTCTCCCCCGCGGACACGTGCATTCGCATCTTTCCGCGCTGGATGTTGCTCCACCCGAGGAGCCTTTATACAACGCCGACGAATTGTACGGAGTCCTGCCGCGCACCTTCAAAGAATCCTTCGACGTGCGCGAGATCATCGCCCGCATCGTGGACGGTTCCAAGTTCCGCGAGTTCAAAGCACGCTATGGCACGACTCTCATCTGCGGATTCGCCCGCATCTACGGCTACCCGGTCGGCATCATCGCCAACAACGGAGTCTTGTTCAGCGAGTCCGCGCTGAAAGGGACGCACTTCATCGAACTGTGCGACCAGCGCGGCATTCCGCTCATCTTTTTGCAGAACATCACCGGCTTCATGGTCGGCAAGGAATACGAAACCGGCGGCATCGCCAAAGACGGCGCGAAGATGGTCCATGCCGTTGCGACGACAAGAGTCCCCAAACTGACTCTCGTCATCGGCGGCTCATTCGGCGCAGGCAACTACGCCATGGCAGGACGCGCCTACGGCTCCAACTTCCTGTGGATGTGGCCCAATGCAAGAATCAGCGTCATGGGCGGGGAGCAAGCCGCGAACGTGATGCTCACCATCAAACAGGATCAACTTGCAAGAGAAGGCAAACCGCCCCTCAACGCAGAAGAAGCCGAAGAGTTCAAACGTCCCTTATTGGAAAAATATGAGCGCGAAGGCAGCCCTTACCATTCAAGTGCAAGAATCTGGGATGACGGCGTCATTGACCCGGCCGATACGCGTCAGGTGTTGGGGTTGGCGCTCTCAGTTGTGCTCAACGCGCCGAAGGAAGAAGGCGGCTTCGGTGTGTTTAGGATGTAGCGCATGAAAGAGGAAAGATGAAAGAAGGAATGGCGCAATGAAGTATGCTGAGTGGCAGGAAACCGTGTTTATCGAAATTCGGAAGGATCCGATTTGGAAACTGGAGGTTTACCGTCTTGCCTTGTTTGCAGGAGACATCGGGCGTCATGACGTCCTTTTCATTTCCAAACAACCTTTGATGTACAGTGTTGCCGACCAACTTCATCGCTCATTGGGTTCGATCAGCGCGAACCTGACGGAGGGATATTCCCGAAGCAAGGGTTTGGATCGCGCCCGCTTCATCGAGTCCTCGCTTGGTTCCGCCCGCGAAAGCCGGGACTGGTACTACAAATCCCGCCATGTTTTGAAAGAAGAAGTTGTTGTGCATCGTATCGGGTTAACCACTCACATCATAGGAATGCTTACTCCAATGATTCCCCACCAACGCAAAAACGCCATCCGCGAAGAACCGGCAGAATATATAACTCAATCGTCAACCTTCTCCCTCGATTCAGAAGTACCCATGCCATAATTCTTTCCTCTTTCTTCTTTCACAAGGAATTCACTGTGCCATTCGAATCAACAACTCCTCACCACTTCCTCTCCCAACTCGCCGGTCACTGGCAGGGTACAAGTAAATTATGGCTCGAACCCGACAAACTCGCCGGAGAATCCCCCATCGTCGGCACCATCCAACTCATCCTCGACGGCCGCTTCGCCCTCTTCCTTTACCAATCCTCCATCGAAGGCGAAGCGCAGCACGGCATGTTCACCTTCGGCTACAACACCACGCTCGAACGTTATGAAGCCAGTTGGGTGGATTCCTTCCACAACAACACCGCCATCATGTTCTGCGAAGGCAACGCCATCGAAAACGGATTCTCCGTCCTCGGCTCGTACCCCGACCCAACCGGCGGACCCGACTGGGGCTGGCGCACCGAAGTAAAATTGATCGGGAACGAACTCGTCATCACCGCCTACAACATCATGCCCGACGGACTCGAAGCCAGGGCAACCGAAACCATCCTCATAAAGGTGAATTCATGAAACTCCTCATCATCGGCGGGACTCGTTTTGTCGGAAGGCACCTCGTCAACTCAGCCCGCGCGCATGGGCATGAAGTCACCCTCTTCAACCGCGGCAAGACCAACCCCGGTCTTTTTCGAAGAGTCAAAACCATCGGCGGAGACCGGGAACATGACCTGGATCAACTCACGGCGGGGTGGGATGCGGTCATCGACACCTGCGGCTACGTCCCAAGAATCGTCCGCCTGTCCGCCGAAGCGTTGAAGGAAAAGGTCGGGCGATACATCTACATTTCAAGCGTCTCGGTCTATGCCAGTTTCAAAAAGATCGGCATCAACGAAAGCGAGCCGGTCGGCAAACTCGACGACGAAAGCGCCGAAGAGATCACCGGCGAAACCTACGGACCCTTGAAAGCGCTCTGCGAAAAAACCGCGCAGGAAATTTACGGACCCCGCTCGCTCATCATCCGACCCGGCTTGGTGGTCGGACCGCACGACCCCACCGATCGATTCACCTACTGGGCGCTGCGCATCGCCAAAGGCGGCGACGTTCTCACCCCCGACAACCCATCCGCCATGACCCAATTCATAGACGCGCGCGACCTCGCCGATTTTGTTGTAAGGCTCGCAGACAACAACGTCTCGGGCGTCTTCAACGCAGTCAACAACCCCGTCACCTTGAACACCGTCTTCGAAACGTCGCGGCGCATCAGCAAAAGCAGGGCGGTCTTCCATTGGGCGCCGGTGGATTTTCTCGAAAGGCACAACGTCCAACCCTGGAGCGACATGCCCGCCTGGCTTCCCGAAACCGGCGACGATGCGGGCGTCTCGCATGTTGATAATTCCAAAGCAATCGGCGCCGGGCTTGCCTTCACTCCGCTCGCCCAAACCATTCAAGACATTTACGAATGGGAACCCGAACGCCCCGAGGGATACGAAATGAAAGCCGGCCTGAAACCCGAACGCGAAAAGGAATTACTGGAGTTGTTGCGTGTTCGCTAAAATCCTCATCGCCAACCGCGGCGAGATCGCCATCCGCATCATGCGCGCCTGCCGCGAACTCGGCGTCAAAACCGTCGCCGTCTACTCCGAAGCGGATAAAAATTCACAGCACGTTCAATTCGCCGACGAAGCTGTTTTCATTGGCAATGCCGCGCCAAAAGAATCTTATTTGAATATGGATGTCTTGATCCGAGCCGCTCGCGACTCCCAGGCAGATGCCATCCACCCGGGCTATGGATTCCTCTCAGAGAACGCCTCTTTCGCCGCCGGGGTCGAATCAGCGAACCTGGCTTTTATCGGCCCCTCAGCCGACTCGATCCGCGCGATGGGCGATAAAGCCGAATCGAAGATTCTGATGAAGAAAGCCAGTGTGCCAACCGTGCCGGGTTATGAAGGCTTGGAAAGTTACGGCGATTTCAAAAAAGCCGCAAAGGAGATCGGCTATCCTGTTCTCGTCAAAGCCGCGGCGGGCGGAGGCGGCAAAGGGATGCGGGTGGTAAACGAGGAAAGCGAATTGAAGGAAGCGATTGAACTCGCCAAACGCGAGGCGCAAAACGCATTCGGCGACGAACGCCTGCTCATCGAAAAATATCTAGCAAACGCGCATCACATCGAGATACAGGTCTTCGGCGACAAACACGGCAACCTTGTCCACCTCTTCGAGCGCGAATGTTCCGTGCAAAGACGCCACCAAAAGATCATCGAAGAATCCCCTTCACCGCTTCTGACCGTCGAACTTCGAGAACGAATGGGGCAAGCCGCCGTCAACGCCGCCAAAGCCGTCAATTATCACAATGCTGGAACTGTCGAATTCATCTTCGACCCTCGACCTTCGACCTTTGACCTGCAACCTTCCTTTTACTTCCTCGAAATGAACACCCGCCTGCAAGTGGAACATCCCGTCACCGAGCTCGTCACCGGACTCGACCTCGTCCACTGGCAATTGAGAATCGCGGCGGGAGAAAAATTCCCCTTCACCCAAAGCGACCTGCACCAGCATGGGCACGCCATTGAATGCCGCGTCTACGCCGAAGACCCGTCCACGGGCTTTTTACCCAGCACCGGCAGGCTCCTGCAATTCATCCCGCCGCAGGGACCCGGCATCCGCGTCGATTCTGGGTTTGCCGCAGGCGATGAAGTTACCCACTACTATGATCCGCTTCTGGCAAAACTCATCGTCCATGCCGGGAGCCGGGAGGACGCCATCCAACGCATGAAGAACGCGCTCAACGATTTCATCGTCCACGGCGTTGTGACCAATATTGACTACATGCGCGCCGTCCTTGAAGCAGACGATTTCAAGCAGGGCAAAGTCTCCACGCGCTGGGTTGAAACAACTTTCGGCGAGTGGAATGTCCCACAACCGGAGCTTCACGCGCTCATAGCCGCCGCGCTGGCGGATGTGGTATTCGTCGGCGGCAAAGCCCGGCCCGCCGTCTCCAACGAGACCGACCCGTTCAATCCCTGGAAGGGGACGGGGAATTATCGCAATTAATGCCACCCTGAGTTGATCGTAGAGATGCTTCGCTTCGCTCAGCATGACAAGGCTGCAAGATACCATGAAAACAACCTTCGACACCCAAACCATCGAACTTAATCCCTCCGGCGAGAACTTCGTTGCTGTAGTTGATGGCAAAACCGTCAACGTACAGATCGCCCGCGCGTCGAACGGGCGCATGGACCTGCTCGTGGATGGGCAGCGCGTGACGGCGCATGTCTCGTCGGATATGGCAAGGCGCTGGGTCACGATTAACGGGCGGACGTTAATGCTCACGAAAACCTCTGGCGCGAAACAAGGCGTCCGCCACGACCATGCCGGGGGATTGATCGCCCCGATGCCGGGTCAGATTCGAAGCGTCTCTGTCAGTGTGGGCGATGCCGTGAAGAAAGGTCAAACCCTGCTGACGATGGAGGCGATGAAGATGGAAATCCGCATTCAGGCTTTGAAGGATGGCGTGGTGAAATCGGTTTCGGTGGCGCAGGGGCAGACGGTAGAACGCGAACAGATTTTGGTGGAGGTTGAATAAATGACCGGAAAATTTTTTGACGAACTCGAAATTGGGATGACCTTCAAACACGGCGGGCGGACGGTGACCGAGATGGATAACGTGCTGTTCTCGGCGCTGACGATGAACACCCAACCGCTGCACCTCAACGAAGATTTTGCATCGAAGACCGAGTTTGGTCAGCGGCTAGTGAATGGGATTTTCACCTTCGGCTTGGTCGTCGGTTTGACCGTGGCAGACCTGACCGAAGGAACCATCATTGCGAATTTGGGCTATGACAAGTTGAATCATCCAAATCCTGTTTTTCATGGCGATACGATCTATGCTGAAAGCGAGATCATTGGGAAGCGTGAATCAAAGTCAAGACCGAATGCTGGATTGATAAAGATAAAATGTACGGGCACAAAGCCGGATGGAACCATTGTGGTTGAGTTTGAGAGAACGGCATTATTTTTAAGAAAATAGTCGAAGGTCAAAAGTCAAAGGTCGCCAACTTTTGACCTTCGACCTGTAACCTTTGACAAGGAGCTTTATGCATTCACGACGCGCACTACTCTACATGCCCGGCGACAACTGGAAGATGATTTCCAAATCCATCACGCTGGGCGTGGATTCCATTTGCATGGACATGGAAGATGGCACTGCAATTAACAAAAAAACGGAAGCACGCGCCACGATTGCCAAGGCGCTGCAAGAGCTGGACTTCGGTGCGAGCGAGAAGCTGGCACGCATCAACTCGGTCGGTTCGGGCTGGGAGAAGGACGATATCGAAGCGGTCCTCCCCCATCATCCAGATGGGATCGTGATTCCAAAAGTCGAATCGTTTGAGCAGGTGGAATGGGCGAGCCGCATCATCGAAGATGCCGAGTTAAAGAACGGCTGGGGGGTGAATTCGATTCGTATTTTGATCGGCGTGGAAACTGCGAAGGGGATTTTGAACCTCAAAGAGATCGCGGCGCATCCGCGTTTGGATGCGGTCATCTTCGGCGGCGAAGATTTCGCGGCGTCAGTCGGCGCAACGCGGACGAAAGATGCCATCGAACTGCTGTATGCGCGGCAGACGGTCGTCGTCGCTTGCGCGGCGTACGATTTGCAGGCGATTGACATCGTCGCGATTGACTACAAGGATTTGGATGCGCTCAAAGCCGAGGCGGAGCAGGGAGCAGGATTCGGCTTCAGCGGGAAACAGGTCATTCACCCGAATCAGGTTCAGGTCGTGCAAGAGGCGTTCACTCCATCCGCTGAGGCGATTGTGTATGCGAGGAGAATCGTCGAGACCTTTGAAGCCAGTCAAAAAGAAGGCAAAGGCGCGTACTCGCTGGACGGCAAGATGATTGACATGCCGTTGTTGAAGAACGCGCAGAAAACGCTGGCAAGGGCAAAGGCGGCAGGGAAATAAAACCGAACTCCGAGGCGATGACCTCGGAGTTTTTGTTTACGCTTTTTTCTTGTAACTGCTCAGCCAATTCACTACCCTGCCTTGTCATTTCGAGTGGCGCGAGGCGCCACGAGAAATCTTTCTCAATATTGCGCTGGATTTCTCCTCGCTGGCGCTCGTCGAAATGACAGGCTGAGCAGTTACGTTTTCTTTCCCTTTTCTTTCGCCTGCCCCATTACTTCCTTCACGCGGAACTGGGTGATTCTCCCGATCAACGCATATGGGACCGGCTTGGTCAGCGGAAACTTGACCGAGCCTTTCGCCCCTTCATACGCGGACAATTCCTTCTTGAACTTCGTAATCCCTGACGGTGTGGGATAAAACCCGATGTGTTCCTTGAACGCGGAGAAATGCACGAGGTTTTTGCCGTTCAGTTTGAATGTCGGAATTCCATACGCCATCGCCTCCTCAGCCCCCGGCGCGGACTTTTGAATCAGCGCCCGGATCTTTTGCAAAATGGTTTGAACTTCAGGCGGGTATTGAGAGATGAATTCGTCAATTGTTTTAATGGGCATGGAAATCTCCTCATCACCGAATAATTATTTCCGCAAAATCTTCTCCATTGTCTTCCCCTTTGCGAGTTCGTCAATCAACTTGTCGAGCCAGCGGATTTTTTGCATCAGCGGGTCTTCGATCTCTTCCACGCGAACGCCGCATATAACGCCGGTGACGAGCGCGCTCTTCGGATTCAACGCCGGGGCTTGCGCAAAAAAGGTCTCGAAATCGTTCCCCTGTTTGATCTGCTTCTGCAATCCCGCCTGGGTGTAGCCGGTCAGCCAGCGGATGACCTGGTCAACCTCTTCTTTTGTGCGGTTCTTGCGCTCCGCCTTTTTGATGTAGAGCGGATATACGTCCGAAAATCTCATTGCGAAAATTCTATGTGAAGGCATTGTGGTTACTCCTGCGCGTCCTGGGTTAAATGCGCGTGAAAATCTGTCAGCCGCTCACTTCCCATACCTCTTCCGAATCTCCGGCAGGAAATACTCCTCAAAGAAACGGTCCACGTCGTAATCCGGCTTCCAGTTCCAGTCCGCCCGGGCGCGGGAGTCGTCCACGTCCTCGGGCCAGGAATCCACGATCCCCTGGCGGCGCGGATTCGGCTCGAAGGTCACATCCGCGTTCGGGAAGGCTTTCACCGCCCGCTGACGGAACTCCTCGGCGGTGATGGCGAAGGCGGCGACGTTGTACACATTCGTCGTCAGGCTTTCGCGCGGGGCGTCCATCAACATCAATAAAGATTTAATCGCATCCGGCATCGCCATGAACGAAATCTTCGTATCGGGGCGCACGAAACAGGCATACGGCTTGCCCTGAGCCGCCGCGTGCAACATCTCTGGACCATAATCGCTCGTCCCGCCGCTGGGCAGGGTAAAGGCGCTGATCAAACCCGGAAAGCGGATCGCCCGAAAGTCCAGCATCACCGGAGGCTTGTCATCCAAATGCTTCTGACCGAAATACTTCCCATAATAGACGCCCAGTTTTTCGCAATACAATTTATTGCAGCCGTACATCGTATGCGGCACATCCCAATCCTCCTCCTTCACCGCGCCCGCGCCGTTCTTCGCATCCAAATTCGGCATCCCATACGCCGCAATCGAACTCGGGAATAAAAACTTGACCGCCTTCTTATACTTCTCCGAACGATACGCCGCCAGCATCAGCAGTTGCATCGTCCCTTCCACATTGATGCGATGCGCTTCTTCCGTGGCGATCTCCGCCTTTGAAGAAAGCGAGGCCGCCAAATGAAAGATCACATCGAAATCATAATCATAAAAAACTTTTACCTTGTAAACCAGGTCCCCCTGCACATGCTCCGCAACTAAATTTTTAATCGACTCTGGCAGGGGGGCAATGTCCGAGGTCACAACGCGATAGCCGCCCTTCTTCGCCAATTCCTGCACCAGCGCCTGACCAATTTCACCACACGCACCCGTAATCAGCACCTGCTTATCGGTCATCTTCAACTCCTGATATGCTAGAATGTTTTCGTCTCGTCATCCTTCACACAATAGGAATGACATCAATATTTTACGACACATTGAAACAAAAAATAGTCACAAAACCCCAATGACTTTCAAACTTTTTTTCCTTTCAGGTTTCCTGACATTACTCCTTTCGTCCTGTTCCTCCCTCGACGACTGGCTCGCTGTCTCGACCCCCATCCCTTTGACGGAAACCCCGGCTCCCACTTCGACCCGGGTCTGGTTCCCCCCATCCGCCACGCCTACGCCCCAACTTTTATCCACCAAGGAACCCACGCCCGAAATGCGCCCCGGTCTCAGCGCGGATATCCTCACCGACGACTTCACAAATCCCTTCGACTGGGAACTCGCCGCCTCCGACGAAGCCAGCGCAGACATCAACAACAACCGCCTGACCCTCGCCGCCCAAAGCGGAATCTACATGACCAGCCTGCGCCGCGACACCCTGCTCACCGACTACTACGCCGAGATCACCGCCCAGCCGGGGCTGTGCAAAGGGGACGACAGTTACGGCATCCTCGTCCGCGCCAATGGCGGATCGTACTATCGCTTCGCCCTCGCCTGCGACGGCACCGTCCGTGGAGAACGCGTCAACAACAGCGTGCGGCTCGTCCTGCAACAGCCCATCCCCAGCGGAGACGTCCCGCCCGGCGCGCCGGGAACTGTCCGCATTGGCGTTTGGGCGGTGGGAAGTGAAATGCGCCTTTTTCTCAACGGACGCTTTCAATTCAGCATGAATGACCCCTCCTTCCCCATCGGCACCTTCGGAGTCTTCGTCCGCTCGGCAGGCGAAACCCCGGTGGTTGTTTCGTTCTCAGACCTGGTAATTCAGGAAGTGAATTACATCTTCCCCACATTGACCCCGTAAAGGAGTCGAAAGTCTTGTCCTGAGCCTGTCGAAGGGCTCCCGACTTTCGACTCAAAGGGATAAAAGCAATCCAGAAGTAGAATTTCTGGATTCCCGCAAGTAGAACTTGCAAAGTCCATTCATGGGAATAACAAAACGTCCCGAAGGCTTGTAGGATATTGATGAGTCCTATCCAGCAGCCTTCGGGACGTTTCAACTGCATGATTCAATTCACATTCATGAACCCGAACAACTTCCACATGCCGCGCATGAACTTGTGACCGCCGTCGGGATTCAAGAACTGATTCGGGCACGAGCCGGGGATGACGGCGATGCCGTTGGCTTTGCACACATCCACCGCCGACTGTGAGACGCTGGTCATGCCTGCCGCCAGACCGGGATTGGTTCCCATCATGCAATGCATCCAGACGTGCTTCACGCCCAAATCCACGCATTGGCTGACAACCTTATCCGTCACACTGGGATTCGCCAGGATGAAGACCGCATCCGGTTTGGACGGCAGAGAGGCCAGGTCGGGGTAACAGGCCTCGCCCTGGAAAGAAGCGAGGCGCGGGTTGACCGCAAAGACTTCGTATCCGGCATCCTTGAAATTCTTATACGCCGCATTGCAGCCCGTCTCGCGCTTGTCTGAAACGCCCACCACGGCGATCCTTTTCTGGGCAAGAAAATCCTGAACCATTGAGTCAAGTTTAGCCATTGCACAATCTCCTTATACTATCGTCTAAGTGACAGTCACCTGCGAGGTGACTGTCACTTTCATATCTGAACCTACGCCCCCACGCGCCGAAGGTTTCTTCACTGACGATTATAGGGAGAAAGGTTACGACTTCAAGATGACAAACCTCCCGATATGGGCGGGTTTTCTCTTACAAAAATTTTACGGTTTCCGGCTATAAATGGAGAAAACCAGCATACAGTAACGTCGCACCAGACGGGTAGACAAATTCCAAAACAGGCGAATCTCGCGGGTTGGATTTTTCTCCTGAGTCAGGCGCGACGCACCCGAGGAGCAAAACATGACAGACACAGCCCCGCAACAATTCAATTTCAAGGCAGAGACCAGACAACTGCTTCATATTTTGATCCACTCGCTGTACAAGGACCGCGAGGTCTTTCTGCGCGAGTTGATCTCGAACGCATCAGACGCGATCAACCGCCTGCGCTTCGAGATGCTGACGACGCAGGACGTGCTCGACCCGAAGGCGGATTTGAAGATCCACATCACAGCCGATAAAGAGAATGGCACGCTGACGATCACCGACACGGGCATCGGCATGACGCGTGAAGAGATAATCGACCACCTCGGCACCATCGCCCAATCCAGCGCGCGGAAATTCATGGAAGCGGCAAAAGACAAAAGCCTGGACGCCTCAGGGATGATCGGTCAATTCGGCGTCGGGTTTTACTCAGTCTTCATGGTCGCGGATTGGGTGCGGGTCACGTCGCGTTCCTTCCGACCGGACGCCCAGGCTGTGACCTGGTACGCCACCGGCGACGACTCTTATGAGGTGGGCGCCGCTGAGATGACCGAACGCGGCACACGCATCGAGATCAAACTCAAGGAAGATGCGGCGGAGTTCGCAGAAGAGTATCGCGTCAAGAACATCGTCAACAAACATTCGGATTACATCGGATTTCCCATCTATATCGGCGCGGAAGAGAAACCGGTCAACAAACAGACCTCACTTTGGCGCACGGCGCGGAACGAAGTCAAAGAGGAAGACTACAAGGACTTCTACCGCCAGACCACGCTCGATTTCGAAGACCCGCTCCTGCACATCCATATGGTGACGGATGCGCCCGTGCAGTTGTACGCCCTGCTTTTCCTGCCCGCCAAATCCGAGCGGAATATGTTCTCGCTCCGCAAGGATGACGGCTTGAAGCTCTACTCGCGCAACATCCTGATCGACGAATACAACAAAGACCTGCTGCCTGAATACCTGCGCTTCGTGCAGGGCGTCGTCGACTCGGAAGACCTGCCGCTCAACGTCTCACGCGAAACGGTGCAATCGAGCGGGTTGATGCCGAAGCTGAAAAAGGTCCTGACCAATCAGGTCATCAAGGAATTGGAATCTTTGGCGAAAAAAGATGTAGAAAAATACAACTCCTTCTGGAGCGAGTTTGGCGTCTATCTCAAACAGGGAGTCGCCGCCAGCCCGGCGGATACGGAAACGATCACGCCTCTTTTGCGCTTCAAGACGAATCTACAGCCCGAAACCTGGTCTTCGCTGGAAGAATATGCCTCGCGCATGAAGGACGGGCAGAAGGTCATCCATTACATCGTGGGGGAAGATTCCAAATCCGTACTGCGCAGCCCGCATTTGGATTCATTCCACGCCAAGGGGTTGGAAGCGCTCCTGCTCACCGAACCGATGGACTCATTCATGTTGATGGGTCTGCGCAAGTTCAAGGATTACGAGTTGAAAAACGTCGCCGGGGCGGAGGTGGATGGGGAGGACCAGCCCAGGGCGGAGTCGGAAGCGGAGAAGATTCCCGAGGGAGATTTCAATTCGCTGGTGGAGCGCTTCAAACAGGTTTTGGGCGAACGGGTCGCGGACGTCCGCGCGAGCAGGCGGCTGGTCACTTCCGTGGCGCGGCTGGTGGATGCGGATGCGAATTCCAACCCCGATTTGCAGCGAGTGTATAAATATCTCGGCAGGGAGTACGAAATTCCAAAGAAGGTGTTGGAGTTGAACTCATCGCATGAGATTTTGAAGAACCTGCTTAAACTCGATGCGGGGTCCGAGTTGGGCAACATCGTCATTGAACAGATCTTCGACAGCGCCCTGCTGGTGGAGGGCATTCACCCCGACCCGTCGTCGATGGCGCCGCGCGTGCAGCAATTGATCGAAGCAGCGCTGGCGGGTAAATAGCGGAGTCCAACGACTCCCGTCGTTGGATTCAAAAGTCTCCCGACTTTTGAATCCATAATAAGGAGAATCCCATGAGTCCAGCACGTTTATCGAAGGTCGAAGCGGGGATACGGATCGTGCTCGAATTCAACGATGCCTTCAACCGGCATGACGTTCCCGGTATGATGAAGTTGACGACAGAAGATACCGTCTTCGAGAACACGGCTCCCGCGCCGGACGGGACGGTTTATTCTGGCAAAGAGGCGGTGACTCAATTCTGGGTTGACTTCTTCCGCGAATCGCCGAAGGCGCACATCGAGATCGAAGAAATTTTCGGCATGGGCCAACACTGCGTCATGCGCTGGAAATATTCCTGGGGAGACGGTCACGTGCGCGGCGTGGATATTTTCAAGGTGAGGGAGGGCTTGATCTCGCAGAAACTGTCCTACGTCAAGGGGTGAGGCGGACACAAATTCAAGACTCTTGTCACTATCGTAATTTCCCGCTCCTTCATATACTTGGAATCACAACTGCCAAAAAAGGAGAATGTAATGAAACATATAAATTTTACCGGGATCATCCTGTCGCTCACGGTGATCCTCTCTGCCTGCGCTTCGCCCACCCCGGTTGCTCCCACTGATACGCCGCTTCCGCCCCCGACCGACACAGCCTCTCCGCCCACCGCAACACTCGAACCTTCTCCCACGCCAGACCCGCTCCTCTTCCGCGACGATTTCGAAGGCGCATTGGATGAAGGCTGGGCATGGACGAACGAGAACAACAAATACTGGAACCTGACGACCAACCCCGGCTGGCTGGAGATGAGCGCGCAGCCCGGCTACATCGGCGATGGGACGGTGAAGAACCTGTTGTTGCGCCCCATTCCCACGGGGAATTTCGAACTGGAGACGAAGGTCATCTTCGCGCCGAAGGGCAACTTCCAGATCGCGGCATTGGTGATCTACGAAAGCGGTCCGAACTTTGTACAATTCGGGCGCGCCTTTTGCGGTCCATGCCCAACAAAAGATGGATTCTATTTTGACATGTTCGTGGACGGCGTATTCGGCGGGCAGAACTTCGCCACCGCCATCACCTCGGGAGACACCGTTTCCCTGAGACTGCGCCGCGAAGGGAACAAATACACCAGTTACGGCAGCCTCGACGGCGCGGACTGGCAGGTGATCGGCACCCACCAAACCGATATGAATCCCGGTTTCGTCGGCTTGACCGCCGCGCAGGCAAACGGCTCCCAACCCGGTCCGGCACAATTTGATTACTTCATTATCAACGCATTACCATAAGTTGTAACCCATAAAAAAGACCTCCGAAATCAACTTCGGAGGTCTTTTTCTTTCCGCTCACTATTTGCTATTCACCATCCCCTATTCACTGCTCTTTACCCGTTCTTCTTCTGAAACTCCTTCATAAACTTCGCCAGTTCCTTCGCGCCTTCAATCGTCATCGCGTTATAAACCGAAGCGCGCATCCCGCCCACGGAGCGGTGTCCCTTCAAGCCGATCAGATCGTTCTTCTTGGCTTCCCTGGCGAAGGTATCTTCGAGTTCCTCGCTCGGCAAGCGGAAGGGAATGTTCATCAACGAACGCGCTTCCGGCACGGTATGTCCGCGATAGAAACCGCCGCTTTCGTCAATAGCGTTGTAGACGATACCAGCCTTCTCGCGGTTGATCTTTTCAACTGCCGCGAGTCCGCCGACCTTCTTCGCCCACTTGAAAACCAAGCCAACCATATAGATCGCAAACGAAGGCGGAGTGTTGTGCAACGAACCGCTCTCGGCGAGGGTCTTGTAATCGAGCATCACGGGCAGGTTCTCGGGAGTACGGGCGAGCATGTCATCCCGCGCGATCACAACGGTCACGCCTGAAGGACCGGCATTCTTCTGCGCGCCCGCGTATAACAACGCATATTTCGATACGTCAATCGGGCGGCTGATGAAATCGGACGACGTATCGCAAACCAGCGGCACGCCATCGGGCGGGGTCGGCTCGCTAAAATATTCCACGCCGTGAATGGTCTCGTTCGACGTGAAATGCAAATACGCGGCTTTCGGGTCGAGGTCCAAAGACTTGGGCAGGCAGTTGAAACCGTCCGCTTCGGTATTGGCAGCCGCCCGCGCCGTTCCCAACTTCTTCGATTCCTTCAAGGCGATCTTGCTCCATGACCCCGTCACCACATAATCGGCAGAAGCGCCCGCCGCCCGCAGGTTCATCGGCAGCATCGCAAATTGCAGCGTCGCGCCGCCCTGCAAAAACATCACCTTGTAATTCGACGGGATGCCCAGCAGTTCGCGCAAATCCGCTTCGGCAGTTTGGATGACCGCTTCGAACTCCTTCGAACGGTGGCTGATCTCCATCACCGACATCCCCGTGCCTTTGAAGTTCAGCAACTCCGCCTGCGCCTCCTGCAACACCTCCAGCGGCAGCACACCCGGGCCCGGATTGAAATTATGGACTCGTTTTAAATCAGACATGGATTCAGACTCCTGTTTTGAATGGATTGAAGGACAAACGCCTCGATCGTAGACTTGGGCTTGACTCTGTTTCGACAGCAGTTGCCTGCCCTGTTGCATTGTATCAAATCAGACACTACCATCCAATTCATTATAAATTTTGTCAGACAAACCTACAAGAACAAATGGCACGATTCCCACCTGATGGTTGTCGTTGACAAAGAATATCCTCATTGTTAGAATGACCGATGTGTTGCGCATGAATTCACAAACAGGAACTCAGCCGCTTCGGCGGTTTGGTTCCTGTTTTTAATTTCACTCATGGTAGCGCGAAATACCCTTCGCCAAACTCAGGGCAAGAATTTCGCGCTACTAAAACAGGAGAATCCAATGAAGATCATTATCTGCGACAAGACCGAAAAAGAATATATCGAACAGATGCGCGCCGCCGGGCTGACCGTTGACGTGCGTGACGACATCACCCCGGAACAGTTGCTGGTTGAACTGCCGAACTATGAGGGCATGGTCGTCCGTTCGCGCACCAAGGTCCGCAAAGACCTGATTGACGTGTGTCCTAATCTCAAGGTCATCGTCCGCGGCGGCGCGGGACTCGACACCATTGACCACGAGTACGCCAAGGAAAAAGGCATCACGGTCATGAACACTCCGCTCGCCAATTCCAAATCGGTGGCGGAGCTTGCCATTGGTTACATGCTGATGATGGCTCGCTCGCTTTATGCGGCATCTGCCACCATGAAAGCCGAAAAATGGGAAAAGAAAGCCTTCAACGGCGACGAGATCGGCGGCAAAACCCTCGGCTTGATCGGCATCGGCAACATCGGCAAGGAAGTGACCAAACGCGCCATCGCCATGGAAATGACCGTGGTTGCTTACGACCCGTATGTGAAAGAAATGGCTGGCGTCAAACTGGTCAGCCTCGATGAGTTGCTTGCCCAATCTGATTACATCAGCCTGCACCTGCCGAAGACCAAAGAATCCAGCAATATGATCGGCGCGGAACAGTTCGCCAAGATGAAGAACGGCGTCCGCATCGTCAACTGCGCGCGCGGTGGAATCGTCAACGAAGAAGCACTCTACGAAGCGCTGACCAGTGGAAAGGTCGCAGGAGCCGCGTTGGACGTCTTCAACGAAGAGCCCCCCACCGACTGGAAACTCGCCAAGCTTGACAACGTCATCGCATCCCCGCATATCGGCGCAGCGACAAAAGAAGCCCAAGCCCGCGTCGGCGCGGAAGTGGCAGAGAAGTTGATCGCGTTCGCGAAGAAATAACAAACCAGACCTGACAGGTTTTAAAAACCTGTCAGGTCTATTAATAAGAGGAGACCCTTATTCATGAAAATCATCAGCGACATTGGCATTCAGATCCCGCAAGTGGTTCTTCCCAAGCCCGGCATTGACCCGCAGAAGTGGGCGGTGATTGCGTGTGACCAGTTCACGTCCGAGCCGGAGTATTGGAACGAGGTTGAGAAGATCGTCGGCGATGCGCCATCGACCTTGCGCCTGACCTTCCCTGAGGTCTACCTCGAAGGACCGGGCGGGGATGAACGCATCAAGAATATTCAGACGGCGATGAAGAAGTACATGGATGAAGGCATCCTCCAGCCGCATGATGGATTTGTGTATGTCGAGCGTGAGACCCTGCATGGCAAGACTCGCAAAGGTGTGATGCTGTGCCTTGACCTCGAACGCTATGATTACAACAAAGGCTCCTCCAGCCTGATCCGCGCCACCGAAGGGACGATCGTGGACCGCCTGCCTCCGCGCATCAAAATTCGCGAAGGCGCTCAGCTTGAATTCCCGCACATTCTGGTGTTGATCGACGACCCGAACAAGACCGTCATCGAACCGTTGGCGGCGGCGAAAGCGAAGTTTGAGAAGCTATATGATTTTGAGACCATGCTGGGAAGTGGTCATCTCGCTGGCTTTGCCGTGAATGCAGACTTTGAAAATCAAGTCGTCGAAGCCCTGCGCGGACTCGCCTCTCCTGAAACCTTCGCCGCCAAATACAGCGTGGACAAATCTCTGCCGGTGCTGCTCTTTGCCATGGGCGACGGCAATCACTCGCTTGCAACTGCCAAAGCCATTTGGGAAAAGATCAAAGGTGAAGTCGGCATGGATCACCCCGCGCGTTATGCCTTGGTTGAAATTGAAAACGTCCATGATGAAGCGTTGGAATTCGAGCCGATTCACCGCGTAGTCTTCGGCTTGAAGAAAGATATCTTCGCTGAGATGAAGTCTTTCTTCGGCGAGAATTACAAATACACCCCCGTCGCCAACGGCGCGGAGATGACTCAACGTGTGGACTCTGCCTCTGGAGAAAAGCAACTCATCGGCGTGGTCGGCGGCGGACAACAATTCGGCGTGATCGAGATCGCACATCCTTCCACCAATCTGGCGGTGGGAACCATTCAAGCCTTCCTCGACCCCTTCGTAAAGAACGGCGGCGCGGAGAAAATTGACTACGTCCACGGGGAAGATGTGGTCGAACGCCTGTCCCTGCAAAGCGGCAATGTCGGCTTTTACCTGGCGGGTATGCACAAGAACGAGTTATTCAAGACCGTGATCTTGGATGGCGCTCTGCCCCGCAAAACCTTCTCAATGGGAGAAGCGAAGGAAAAACGGTTTTATATGGAAGGACGAAGGATTACGAAGTAGAAAGCAAAAGGGGTGCGTCGCACCAGACTTAATGAGATAGAGTCCACAGTGTGGACTCTTC
>JACPVD010000102.1 GCA_016191895.1 Chloroflexota bacterium
CGCCGTCGTCGCCGTACCCCGTGCCGTCACACGCAATGCCGATGACGGGGTGCGAGCCGTCCAGTCCATGCTCGGCCATGCAGGATGCAATATGCGCATGATGGTGTTGAACGGTGAAGGTTGGAAGGTTTTCGCGTTGAGCGCGTTCGAACGCGTAACGGGTTGCCAAATAATTTGGATGAAGGTCACAAGCAATTGCAACCGGCTTGACACGGAACAACTTCTCGAAATGTTCCACCCCCTGCTCGAAGGATTTGAGCGTTTCATAATTTTCCATGTCGCCAATGTGATGGCTGAGGAAGGCATAATTTTTATTGGTAATACAAAACGTGTTTTTCAATTCCGATCCAGCCGCGAGGATTTGCGGGGATTCGAAAGGCAGTCTTACTGGATGCGGGGAGTAGCCGCGCGAACGACGGAGGGGGTAAATGGAGGGTGGATAATGGAGAATGGGCGATGGAACATCTTCAGTAGTTTGCGGGCTATCGTCAAAAACACGCACGACTGAGTCATCACATCGAATATAGATATCGCGGTTGTGCATCAAGAATGCATCGGCGAGTTTGGACAATCTCTCTCTGACTTCATTATTATCTGTGGCGATGGGTTCTTCGCTGAGGTTTCCGCTGGTCATGACAAGAGCGGTGATCAGTGAATAGTTATCAGTCGGCAATGAACAGTGATCAGTGAACAGTAAGTAGTGAAGAGGGGTATACGGAAGCATGACGCCGAGCCAATGTTGATGCGGAGAAACTTCTTTGGCGATATTCGATTCGGATTTGCGGTGCAACAAAACAATTGGCCGGGCAGTGGATTGCAGAAGTTCGCGTTCGGAGTCATTGACGAAACAATGTTTTTCTATTGTCGCAATATCGGGCATCATCAACGCGAAGGGTTTATCGACGCGGAGTTTTCGGTTGCGCAATTCTGTTACAGCGGCGGAATTGGTCGCGTCACAGGCCAGGTGAAATCCGCCCAAACCTTTGATGGCAACGATCTGTCCATTGGAAAGGAGCTGGCGGGTTTCGAGAATGGCGTTGTTGCGTGGGGCATGGGGCGTGTTGCGTAACTCCAGCCAAACATATGGACCGCATGCAGGACACGCAACCGGCTGGGCGTGAAACCTTCTATTTACAGGGTCTTTGTATTCACGTTCACAGTCCGGGCACAGGGGAAAAGCAGACATGGTCGTCTGTGGGCGGTCGTACGGAATATCCTGAATGATCGTGAAGCGCGGTCCGCAATTGGTGCAGTTGATGAAAGGGTAGAGATAGCGTCGGTCGGATGGATCGAAGAGTTCGCGCAGGCAATCTTCGCAGATACAGACATCGGGCGAGATGGGCTGGAAGGCGGAGGAAATGGATTCAGAGTGGAGAATGTCAAATGAACGGAATCCGTTGGCGGGTCGGAAGGAAGCGGAGAATTCGTCTATGCGGGATAAGGCCGGGGCTTCGTCCCGAATCGATTGCAGGAAAGAGTCTAAAGAGTCTTTATCTCCATCCACTTCAACTTCCACGCCTGCGGATGTATTTTTCACCCAACCCTTAAGTTGAAGGCGCGAGGCAAGGTTGTAAATAAACGGGCGAAATCCAACCCCTTGAACGATACCGCTGATGTGAACATGAAGACCAGTAT
The DNA here is from genome assembly GCA_016191895.1 of Chloroflexota bacterium. Lineage (GTDB taxonomy): Bacteria > Chloroflexota > Anaerolineae > Anaerolineales > Villigracilaceae > Villigracilis. The sequence goes on from JACPVD010000102.1 coordinate 1,636, forward strand.
CAGGTGTCAAGTTTCAAGTTCCAGGTTTCGGGTTGGGTGGATTGCGTTTTGAAACAGCCAATCGACCCAGGCATCCAATCCTTCCTCAGTGCGGCAGGAAAGCGGGAATGTAAGCACGCCGGGGTTGAGTACCTGCACGCCGTGTTCGAAGTAATCCATCCTGAACGGGACATATGGCAGGAGGTCGATCTTGTTGACGACAAGAACGTCCACGCCGCGATACATGGCGGGATATTTATAGGGCTTGTCGTCGCCTTCGGGAATGGACGCAATGAGAATCGATTTGTGAACGCCGAGATCGAAACTTGCGGGGCATACAAGGTTGCCAACGTTTTCAACAATGAGCAAATCGAATTGAGTCAGGTCAGTTTGATCGAGCGCGCCGCGGAGCATGTTTGCATCGAGGTGACAATCACCTCCGGTGTTGATCTGAATCGATACCTGCGCTCCCGCGGCGGCTGCGCGGTCTGAATCGATCGATGTGGCAATGTCGCCATCGATCACGGCCACACGACATTTATCCTTCAGGCGGGGCAGCGTCTTTTCGATCAGCGATGTCTTGCCCGCGCCAGGCGATGCCATGAGGTTGATGGAGAATAGGCCCGCAGATTGAATACGAGCGCGATTCTCCTCCGCCAGTTGGTCGTTAATAGAAAGGATTTTTTCAACAACAGGGACGCGTACTATCATAATTAACTCCAATTCGCGCTTCGACCCTTTGACAGGTTCAGGGCAACGCTTCGCTCTGTGCGAAAGTACTCTACTCCACATCGATACTATCGACCCGGAACTCATCGCCTTTTGTGATTTGCACGAAACCGCTTCCGCACTTTGGGCAGGCAAAATCGACATCGCTTGGGTGGAAGGAATAACGGCAATTGGCGCAAGTCATTTCGCCGGGAATTCGCGTGAAACGCAATTGCGCATGTTGCGCGATGGTGCCGTTTGCAAGCGTATCCCAGTAAAATTGGACCGAGTCGTCCACAATGGACGCGAACTCGCCGATCACCAGGTTGATTCCCATAACCCGTCCCGCCCCCACTCCTTGCGCATGACGGAGAGCGATGTCCAAAATACTTTGAGTGACCGATAGCTCGTGCATAACGTTCGATTTAATTAAACGGATTCCAAGCCGGAAACACAGTGTATAAAGTAACTGGATTTGCGGACAACTTTCCCCCAGATTCTGATATTTCGTAAAAGCGTGACTGGCTTTATAATCCCGTCAAGGTAATTGGATAATTAATATCCATTTTCGGGCATCGTCTCAATAAATCGGGGTATGGGATGCGCCGTGTGACTTAAGTTACATCTGCCCGGAAGCAAAATGCTATAATCCGAAATCAGATAAATATTGTGAAATAATGCACGTTACATTATCTCAAAAAGGAGACTGTCATGGCAAAGAATGAAAAGAAGGAAGGCAATGAGCCCGAGCCGCAAGGTCAAAAGATATTCGACAATATCTGGTTGTTGTTCCTGCTCTCGTTGTTGATCAGTGGTGTGATCTACAATGCGTGGGGAATTATCGATCTGCTCAACGTTCCCGTTGCCCCATAAGGAGAATTGATTATGTTAGCGCCTGAGAGAAATTGGTGGAAGCCCATGGGTCGGATGGAAAAGACCTGGCTGACTGTGGCATTTGTCTGGTGTGTGTTCCTGACGATCATGATGCCGCTCTGGTATTACATGGGAAAGAACAACGTTCCCACCGAAACGTATCGCACAACGCCCGCCGACTACGGCACAAAGGTCAATGATTTCGTGGCCCAATATCAAACCGACACCGACGCGGCGACCGGCATGCCCATCGTGGCCGCCCCTCCCGGCAGCGACGTGTACATCCGCGCGATGAAATGGCAGTGGTTCCCCGTATTGCAGCTGGTAAAGGGAGAAACCTATCGCCTGCACCTTTCCTCCATGGATCTGGGACACGGCTTTTCGCTTCAACCGGTCAATATTAATTTACAAGTGGTTCCCGGCTACGACTATGTGGCAACGATCGTCCCCACTTCCAGCGGCGACTTCACCATCGTCTGCAATGAGTTCTGCGATGTGGGACACCACACCATGACGGGCAAGATCATCGTCGTCGACAAATAGGAGAATAACTGATGGCTACTCTTGCACCCACCACCCCCTGGACAGCCGGCGCGAAGGACGATTATCGCGCCTGCCCCGTCACCACCCTCAAAGTGGATATGCACGCCGAACGCCTGATCATCGCCAATGCGGTGATGGCCGTTGTCTGTCTTTTGCTGGGCGGGATTGCCGCTTTGCTGATCGCCCTCACCCGCTGGCAGGTATTTCATCTATTGCCGGCAAACTGGTTCTATAAACTGCTGACACTCCACGGCATTGACATGCTCGTGGCATGGATGGTTTTCTTCGAGATGGCCGGCCTGCACTTCGGAAGCACCGTCCTGCTGAACGCCCGTCACGCCGCGCCGAAACTTGGCTGGCTCAGTTTCATTCTGATGACCGTTGGCGGCCTGCTGGTGAACGGCGTTGTGCTTTTCGATAACGCATCCAGCGTGATGTTCACGGCCTACGTGCCGCTCAAAGCGCACCCATTGTTCTACCTGAGCTATATCCTGTTCGCCGTCGGCGCGTTGATCACGGTCATTATCTTCTTCTACAACATTGTGGTCGCCAAACGCGAGGGACGTTTCACCGGATCCCTGCCGCTGGTCGTTTTCGGCCTGATGACCGCCGCGATCATCGCCACCTACACCCTGCTCGAAGGTGCGGCCGCCATGGTGCCCGCTTTCCTCTGGTCGCTTGGCATTCTCAAGGACCTCGACCCCGGAATCTACCGCAACTTCTTCTGGGGCTTCGGTCACCCGGCCCAGCAGGTCAACCTTGCCGCGATGGTCGCCATCTGGTATGCCCTCGCGCAAATGACCACCGGTATCCGCCCGTTGAATGAAAAGTTCTCGCGCCTTGCCTTCATCCTCTACCTGTTCTTCATCAACCTCGGGTCCGCCCATCACCTGCTCGTCGACCCCGGCCTGTCGTTTGCATGGAAAGCCGTCAACACCTCTTATGCCATGTATCTCGCCGTGCTCGGCTCGATGATGCATGCCTTCTCCATCCCCGCCGCCATTGAAGTGGCCCAACGCTCCAAAGGGTACAACAAAGGCCTGTTCGACTGGCTACGCAATGCGCCCTGGGGTGAGCCGGGCTTCTCCTCCATGGTCATGTCCATCATCCTCTTCGGATGGATCGGCGGCGTCACCGGCGTCACCATCGGCACCGAACAGATCAACATGATCACCCACAATACCCTGCGCCTGCCCGGCCACTTCCACGGCACAGTCGTCAGCGGCACCACACTTGCCTTCATGGGTTTCACCTACTATGTCATCCCGCTTATCTTCCGCAAGGAACTCAAACTCAAGGCATGGGCCAAACTCCAGCCCTACATCTTCGGCGCGGGAATGATCCTCGTCTCCCTCGGCATGATCACCAGCGGCCTGCAGGGCGTCGCCCGCCGCCACTGGGATATCACCTTCGCAGGCACCGTGCCCGGTACTGTCAACATCACGCTCGCCATCTTCGGCATCGGCGCACTCATCGCCACGATCGGCGGCATCATGTACATTACCATTGTGCTGGTATCCATCCTCACCGGGCCACGGCTTGAAGCCAGCAACATGCTCCTCGTGACCGGCACGAACAACCCACTGCTTGAGTCCACCAAACTCACAGACGAGATCATGGAGCGCCCGCAAAATCAGCCCAAAGGCGCGCTTGTGCTTGTCTTCGCCTTCCTTGTCTGGTTCGCCGTGTACTACCTCACCAACTGGTGGTTGCTCGGACGAGTCTGGTTCATCAGATAGCGCGTCTTGCGCAAAGGGTGCGTCGCACCATGTTAAATGGGTTTAACTTTACGGGCAGATTCTCTACATTAATTAAACGAATCCACCCGTCTGGTGCGACGCACTGCGCAACTTCATTTGGCCATTTGATAATGGCGACAGTCGCTTCATCTTACGAAGCGACTGTCGCTTTTTCCTTTTAACATGGCAACCGCCTTTCTTCTCGGTTTGCTCGGCAGCCTCGGTCATTGCGTGGGCATGTGCTCCGCCGTGATCATCCTGCTCGATCGCCAGCCATCCTTCCATCATAAATCCGCGTGGATTCTCTCGCATGCAGGGCGAATCACAACTTACATGATCCTGGGGGGAATCGCGGGCGCGCTCGGTCAATCCCTTTTCTCCCTCAAACTTCACCAGGCAATTCTCTCGATCTTATTTTCTGTTTTTGCCTTTTACTTCGCCCTCGCCTTTGCAGGACTCGCCCCCTCACCGGAACTCCTCTTTTCAGGATTAATCAAACGCTGGGGCATCGCCATGCGCGGACAACGCCCCGCATCCTTCCTGACCCCGTACCTGCTCGGCCTTCTTTGGGGACTCCTCCCCTGCGGCCTTGTCCTCACCGCCCTGCTCACCGCGGCGGCATCCGTAAATATTTTTCAAGGCGCATCCATAATGTTCGCATTCGGAATCGCCACCATCCCTAGCCTGTTCGCCGTCAAATGGCTGGGCGGACAAATCGTCGCCCGCGCATGGTCGCGCAGCCTCGTCTCATTGACCATGATGCTTTTCGGCTTTCAGTTCGCCATGCGCGGGTTCGCGTCATTGGGATGGGTGGGGCATTTCATGCTTGGAAATGTGATGTTCTGGTAGCCCATCGATGGGCTTCACTTCTTCTTAAATCTCCCAACCGCCCACGCCCCGCCAATGACCAGCAGTAGAATCAACCCGCAGGGAATCAGAATCGAAAACGGAATCCCCGCCACGCCATAGACGTATTCATAGCGGACGATGTGATAGGTCTCGTCCGAAGCGGCAAACTCGAAGACGTAATCGTCCGTGATGGTTTCGGGCTGGTAGATCTGCTCGACGATTTTGGTCAGGAACATTTTTTTCGTTACGAAAGAGGCGAGAGGGGAGTCGGATGCCAGCGAAGCAGGATCCACCCAATCGGCGTATTGAACGTTTTCATATCCAAACGACATCGGCTTTTGGACGCGGTGATCCGCCAGGACGTACATGAAGACCGTGAGCGAGTCGCGCGCCAACGCCGAGAGCCGCATGGGATAGACGATCTTGTCGTAATCGAAGGTGATCCACAGCGGATCGAGTTCGCCCGTCAATTCGTCCGAGCCAGCGCCAGGGGAGAGGCGCACCGCGACGTAATACCAATTCTGCTGGACGTACGGTTCGAGCGCCGCGGCAACTTCGGGTGCGAGATTGTAGCCGTTCTCCGCGAGCCAGTTGCCGAGCGCGTCCGCGTCCGTTGCGGCGAGCGTGGACACGTCGAAGGGTCCGAGCGTCTGGCGTTCGAGCAAAGTCACGGCGGCTCCGCCAGGCGCGCCATCTGTGCCACCCACCATCGGGAACAACGCGATCTGCTTTTCGATGATGGGCTTGGTCAACTCCTGCAGCGCGTCGAAGATTTCGGCGTCCGCGAGTTGAACCTCCGCCCGCGCAGGGACGGGGAAGACGACCGCCGCCTCGCTCGAACTGCCCAGCACGCCCAGCGTCATGACGATGTCCTCGGTCTGACCGTCCCAGCGGATCAGGACAAGTTCCTCAGTGACGCTCGCCTCGCCGTCCAGCGGGACGTAAATGCCGCAGGCGCAGGCTTGAGCGGGCGTCACTGCGAGCGCGATGCTCACGGCGATGACGACCGCCAAAAGAAATCGAATCCCGCGCGAGTGAATTGCAGAGATTGTGTTCATTTTGCCTCCAGATAACATGAAACGTCCCGAAGGGTTCCGCGAAATTGCGGGCTGGCGATCCGACCCTTCGGGACGCTGTGTAAATTACGCCTTCAACACCTCATCCATCGCCTTTCCCAACTCCATGCCCTTCCCCCTCTCCTCCGCCGCGCGGAACTTTGCGGCGGATTTTTCAAATTCCTTCACCACCCCATCCAGACTCTGAATCGTCTCAGGATCCGTTTTGGGATGATGGCGAATCAACCCGAACAACTCGAACGCCTTTTCCACCTCACCATCCCTCGCGCGGATTCCCGCCACCCAGACCAGCGCATCCAACGCGATGAAATCCGCCTTGATGTCGCGCGCCTCGCGGATGGACTGCTTCAAATGGAACAACGCTTCGGCTTCGTTTCCCAAATGATAGTTCGCCGTGCCGACGTTATCCAGCGCGATGGCGATTCCGTAGCGATAGCCCGTGTTGCGATGAGTTTCGAGCCCCTGTGAAAATAATTCCAACGCGCCCGCGCAATTTTTTTCTTTCAACAAAATCGTGCCGAGATTTCCCAACGCGCCCGCCAGGTTGCGCGGCTGGTGGATGCGCCGCGAAATTTCGATGGACTCTTGTAAAAGCGGCTTCTCTTCCTCGTATCGTCCCTGATTGAACAGCGACACGGCGAGATTAATCAACGTGGACGAGACTCCCGCCTCATCGTTCAACTCGCGCCGCAGCGCGAGACATTCGCGCAATACGCTTTCCGATTCTTCATTTTTCCCCAGCGTGGTCAACGCCGTGGAAATATTATTCAACGCCGTCGCTTCTTCGTGACGGTTGCCCAACTCGCGCGCCAACTCCAACTGACTGCGGAAGTAACGCTCGCCCTTGTCCTCCGCGCCCAAAAAGCGCGAAGCGATTCCCAGCGCGTTCAAACACGCCATAATTTGCGGTTTATCCCCAACGCCGCGAAATTAGGAAAGACATTCTTCCAATGTTGGCACAACTTCATCAGGCTTGCCCATATCCGCTAAAAACAACGCGCGATACAAAATCAACTTCGCAATCGTTTGCCCCTGCGCGTCGGACGGTAAATCTTTCAGATCACCCACCGCGCCGAAATGCGACAAGGCGCGTTCCATCAAATCGTGTCCCTCGCGGTAACGTCCCTGAATATCGAGATAGCGTTTTGTGAAAAGCGCCAAGCCCGAAAGCGACGCGGCATCTTTTTGCCCGCCCGCCCACATCCATGCCGCGCGCACGTTTTCAAAATCGTCGCGCATCACTGCGAACGACGCGCGTTCGTTCCACTTCGCCCGCTCGCTCGCCCACTTCGCAAAATGCGCGGCGTGCGCGTTACGCGCTTTTTTCTTCGCGCTCAATTTTTCTTCGGCGAATTGCCGCGTCACTTCATGTAACTCGAATCGCTCACCGCTTCGTTGAACGAGTGATTTGTCCAACAGCGAATCGAATCGTCCCGCCACTGCTTCCGCCGCCTCGCGTGTGAACCCGCCGCGAAAGATAGATAGCGCCGCGAAGGTTTTTTGTTCGGCTTCGTTCAACCGCGCCCACGACGATTCAAAGACGGCTCTCAAGCTTCGTTGCCGTTCAGGCACATCGCGCCGCGAAGACGCGAGAAAATCCAAACTTTTTTGAATTTCATCTCGAATGGCTTCAACCGTCATCGAGCGGATCCACGCCGCCGCAATTTCAATTCCAAGCGGGAGACCTCCGACCAAACGGCAGATGTCTGCGACTGCGGTTTGACTCTGCTCCCCAACCTGAATCTCCGCCCGCACACGCTTCGCACTCTGGACGAAGAGTTGGTCTGCCCCCATCGAGCCTGATTCCAGCCCAGGCAGTTCCACCACCCACTCGCCGTTGACATCGAGTCTCTCCCGCGAAGTGACGAGAATCTTCACCTCCTGCGCGGCTTGTAGAATCTCCGCCACAACCGCGGATGACTCCAGCAAATGCTCGAAGTTGTCCATGACGAGCAAGAGTTCCTTCTGGCGGAGATAATTCAACAGTTGCTTCTTCGCGTCGCCTTTGGTGAACGGGAAATCGAAGACATCCCCGATGGCGGGAATCAAACCATCTGAATCAACTGCCGCGAGTTGAATCATCCACGCGCCGTTGATGAACATGTCCGCGTACGCGCGCGCGACCTCCTGCGCGAGTCGAGTCTTGCCCGCGCCGCCGAGTCCCGTCAACGTGACGAGTCGGCAGGCAGGGTTTGCCAACCGTTCGCGAAGTTGCGCCAACTCGTTTCCGCGCCCAACAAACTCTGTGGACGTAGCGGGAATGTTGTGCTTTGCAGTTTGTCTTGCCGAACGAATTCTTTCATAAAGTGCGGTCGTTTCGAGAGACGGCTCGACGCCGAGTTCTTTTTCCAGAATCTTCTTGCAGGTCTCATATTGCGCCAACGCCGCACTCACTTGACCCGTCCGCACTTGCAGGAGCATGA
>JACPVD010000103.1 GCA_016191895.1 Chloroflexota bacterium
CATGGCAATTTCCATCTGGCGGATGTGATTCTGGTCGCGCAGTTGAACGAGGGCAATGACGATGCCGATGATGGCGACAAGCGGGGCGGCGATGTCGAGGATGTTATTAATGACTTCGAAAAACATTCTTCACCTCCAACGAATATGCGCGCCGCGGGCGATAATACGCATCTGCGGCGTCGCGCAGACCTTCAAAACGTTTTGTCTCGATTAATCTTTTTGGAAGAGGAACAGCGCCACGGTGAAGATCGCGTTGACGATCAGCGGGGGTCCCGCTTGCGAGAAGTTCAACATGCCCGTCAGCAGTTGATAGCTGAATACAACAACGTGACCCGTCGTCAGCGCAAGGATGACGCGCGATAACTTACCCGCCCCATCTCCCCCGCGTGCGGTAAGGAAGGCTGTGTACGCGAAGGTGAGCGATAACTGTCCGTAGAGCATGTTCAACGCCGCGTCAGGCAGTTTGTTATTCAAAACCTTCTCGGCGACACTCGGCAAGAACAGAAACAGAATGCCGAAAACGGTGAGATATGCGGCGATGACGTACAGGGTGATTTGCAAACGCTTGCTCATTTTCTTTCTCCTTTGACTTGAAATAAACTATAACCAAACGATTTATTTTGCGAGTCTCCTTTCACGGTTAAGCCTTCATTGGCTTTACCAACCGTTCGATCTGCGGCAGGTGCGTTAATTCGTGCGACGCGAAGTAACTGGCTTGCTGTTTGATGGATACAATCCCAAACTCCTCATGCTGTCCCGTGCGCCACCAATCGGCGAGGGGGATGGTTTCGAGTTTGGCGATCACTTCGCGACGCGTGGATAGATACGTCTCGAAAATCTCGCGCGTGGAGGGCGGACGTTCGCTCTCGTCCTTCGCCCACGTCCAGACTTGCTTCATCTTCAGCACGGGATTTTTCTCTTTGAGGAACAGGTCAATGCGGAAATCAAGCACGCCCTGCGCGTCGCGCAAATGCGAGACAACGTTGCGGATCGCCCAGCCGCCATCGGGGGCGGGACGCGTCATCGCCTCTTCGCTCAGACCTTCGATCAGCGCGGCGACCTCGAGCGGAGTCTTGCGCAGTTGTTCCAACGCTTCGGCGGGATCGAGCGCTTCGAGCCAGTAGACGGGCGGGAACCATTGGAACGTCTCGCCCCACGCGCCGCAGGTGGGACATTTTTTGGGAGCGTTGGTGAGAGCCAAATGTCCGCAGGTGCGGCAGACGTAGGGGTGTGGAGTCTGCTCGATGAGCGGAACCCGCCCCGAGGTCAGGGCGGATGCGCCCGCGCGGAAGGCGGCTTGCAGGTCGGCGTCATCCAATGCAGCGGCGATGCGTTCGATGTCGCTGGCGAGAGTCTCCTTATCGTTCGGCAGGTTCAATTCCCACGCGGCGCGGCGGGAGATTGCGTCCGCCTGGGCGCGGGCGATCTTGGCGATGTTGTATTGCCCTTCGCTCTCCAGCCGCAGGGCGAGGGAGAGAAGTTGTACGAGCGTGTTTGTCCATTGTGAACTTTGCATGTTTATTTTCCTTTTAGTTTGTCTCGCAATTGACTCGCGAGATTCGCCAACTCGTCCAACTCGGATTCATTCAGACTCGACCACGGCGCGAAGAAGAGACGTTCCGTCTCCGCTTCGACCTCCGCCCGAACCTGTTTGCCCGCTTCTGTGATTTGAATCTTCCCCGAAGCGTCGTCCGCCCACCCGCGCCGCGCGAGTTCCTGCACATCCGCCGCGTGGACTTCGCGCGTCACACCGCGTCCGCTGGACTTCTCGTGGAGTTCATCGAAGGTCAGCGCGTCGCTTTGGGAGAGTCGGTCGAGTAATTCCCACGCGTGGCCTTCGACTCCGTGCGCGCTCCATGTGGCAAAATAGCAATCGTCACGGTATCCCGCTAATTCACTGATGTACTGTTCAAGTTGGTGTGGCAACCCTTCCATTCTGAGCGGACGCATGTTGCGCTTGCCACAAAAGAGAAAGTTAGCGGTTGGTTTCGCCGTGGCGAAAGTCGCTTCGACAAGTTTATGGAGATACCCGACCAATGACTGAAACGATTCATCGGACAGGGGTCGGATGGACGCAATGGCTTGATCGAAAGCCTCCATCGCCAACCGCGTTACATTCTTGCCCGACTCGGTGGCGCAATATCCGCCTTGATCATCGGCGGTCAAATATCCGCGTTGGACAGCAATTGCGAAACGTTTTTCGTTCAGTTGCGCCAGCCCATAGGGAAAGAGCCGCATGAAGTCCGCGACAGTGAACGTCTCGGGTGCGAACATCGAAACCGCTGGTATCCACGTCAGCCAGTTCGACTCGGGCGCGAGTTCCTCGGCGCGTTTGAACAGGGCGGAATAGCCATAATCGTCGCCCAGCATGTTCATACTTTCTTCGAGCGCAGACCAGGTGGAATTCAGGTTCACGGGATGTCTTCTTTGGTTGCCAGGGCGAAAAGCACTGGAAATAATTGGTGAATGCCATCCGTTCGTTTGATGGACTGGGTTTTTGTGAAAACATCCGCTTTGAATCTTTGCAGTCCATCCGCGCCATTTGCCTGCTCGATTTTCTCCAGCGAGACTCGCGCTCCGTGCGACCACAACGATGACCAGTGTTCCTCCTCGGTGGCGTAAACAAAATCTGTTTTTTCGAAAACAATCTCGATGTTGGCGAAGCCCGCTTTTTTCAGAATTGCATCCAGCCCTTCTGATGTATCGAAGACTGGTTGTGATCCAGAGTCGGGTTCGGCTGGTTCATTTCCTTCGGGTTCGGGAGGAAGATGCTTTTTTACGAGCTCATCAAACCAGCCCCAGTGTTCATTC
>JACPVD010000104.1 GCA_016191895.1 Chloroflexota bacterium
ATTACTTCGCGTCCGTTATAGAAACCGCAGTTCGAGCAAACGGTGTGCGGCAGGCGCTTGGCGCCGCAGTTGGAGCAGGCGACGGTGTTTACCGCGGTCATCGCGTCCTGTGAGCGGCGACGGTCGCGGCGGCCCTTCGAGTGCTTGCGCTTGGGATGTGGGGTCATTAACTTTCTCCTTTATACATACAGCAGACGGGCGCGCGCCCGTCTGGATTGGTTTTTTGATTGAGCGGGCGGATTATATCGGCAGGGCGCGGAAGCGTCAAGTGCGGGCGGTATAATTTGAAAAAAGCCCCATCCCCAAATGGGGACCAAACAGGTAGTTAGTGTTAACGAAAATACTTATCACATGAAGAGTAGTGTAACCCGTTGTGCATCCAACCTCCCCAGACAATTGGATACATAGCTTCAGCAAGAGCTTCAACTACTTCTTTGGAGACAGACCCACCAAACACCGGCATATGAAGCCCATTGCTTTTTAGAAACGGATCACTAGAGTAAAACTCATACGCATCCTCGTCATCTGATAACGTATTGTTCCGGTCAACATAGTAATCAATTATATCTGGCGAGGCTCCAAAGCAAAAGTGACCCAAGGCCAAATTCATTTGTTGCTCTTGGGTTGGCATCCAACCATGGAAACTAAATGGCCTGCGATAAACCATCAGGGCAATGCCGTAATCTTCCGTGGCAGAAACACCTACCATGATTTGATGCTTGGGTGGATTTCCCTCCCAACTATCACGATGGTAAACCTGCAACATGTGGGGAGATTTGGAATCCGCACATAAATAGACATCTGCAATTGCGAATTCGCCCCCCTCATCAGCGATGATAAAATGCAACTCACTCTGACCATCGGGGATGGGGGTTAGCAAAAGCTCAGCATTTGGACAAGCCTCGACCTTTCTCGCTGCCAGCACAACGTTGAATATTATTTGGGCAATATCGTTCAACTTTCCGGGAAAATCGTCGGCAGAGACAATCTTCCTGTCAGGCTGAGTAGCAGTAGATGTTGGCTGATTAACTACCGTCGGAGTATTGGACGGAGTCGCTTGTATTGATGGCGTTGGAATGGGGGTTGGTGTTTCTGTTTTCGTAGGTTGAGGAATATTGGGCAGAGATGTGGGTTGCTCCGCTGTGCAAGAGGTCAACGCGAGGCAGAAGGTAACAAGGAGAAGGTATGTTTTTTTCATGGTGAACCCTCCTTTGCTATTGTACAACCAAAAAAGGGGTTGTAGGCGGGTTGCAACCCGCCAAAATCTGCATCCTCAAAAAACTGGGAAAAATAAAACTTTGCGTCCTTGCGCCTTTGCCTCTCACCTGCACTGCGCGCAGGCGCAAGTGTTGCGTTAAAAACAGCCCACTGCAATCAGACTCACGATTGCAACTATAGTAAAATCTCACGCATGGAAATCCAGATCGCAGTCGCAAAGGTCAACAAGTATGCCGTCTCTGAAAGCGGCGACACGCTCGAAGTGGTCGAACGTCCCACCGGCGGACTCTCTGTTGTGCTGGCCGATGGGCAGACATCCGGGCGCGGCGCTAAAGCCGTTTCGATGATGGTTGTGCGCAAGGTCATCGGCCTGATCGCGGACGGTGTGCGCGATGGCGCGGCGGCAAGGGCGGCGTCGGATGCGTTGTTTGCGGAAAAACAGGGCAAGGTCATTTCCACGCTGAATATTGCTTCTGTGGATTTGCACAGCAATACGATTGTTCTTACGCGCAACAATCCCGCGCCGGTATTTATCTGCCGCGGTGAGCAAATCGATGCGCATACCGAAGAAAGCGAGCCGCTCGGCACGTCGCGTAACGTGCGCCCGGTCATCACCGAAGTGGAAGTGGAAGCCGGCCTGACCATCGTCATCTTCACCGACGGAATCAGCCACGCGGGAGAACGCCGCGGCCAGCCCATGGACGTAGCCGAGACTCTCCGCTCGCTCATCGAAGACCAGGATCCCGCGCCGCAACAACTCGCAGACTCGCTCCTCGCCCATGCCGTTCAACTCGACGACAACCGCCCCGCCGACGACATCAGCGTGCTGGTGTTGAAGGTTTCCGCCCGCAGTGGCGATCATGTCCGCCGCATGAACGTCCGCCTTCCGATCCATGGCTAAGAATCACACCCACTCCGGCTCGCGCTCGCATCGGTGGCAACACTTCCGCGCATCGATTCGAGATACAGCCATCCTGCTTGGCGAGTTCCGCTCCGCGATCACATGGTTTTCCGTCGCCATCCTGGGTGGAGGCGTGTTGTTTTATTTTCTTTCGACCCTGCTCAACGAGCCGGTGGGAAGCCTGGCCGAATCGATCTACATCGTCCTTACGATCACGTTTCTACAACCGCCAAATCGAAATTTCCCAAATCACATCGTCTTGCAATTGTTTCACTTTTTGATGCCCGTTGTAGGGCTTGTCATGCTCGCGCAGGGACTGGCAGACTTCGGAAGCCTGCTCTTCAACCGCCGCGCGCGCGCAAAGGAATGGGAAATGGCCGTCGCCTCCACATTGAACAAACATATCATCCTCGTCGGGCTGGGACATCTCGGCTACCGTGTGGCGCTCAAACTGCATGAAATGGGTGAGCCCATCGTCGCCATCGAATTCAACGCCAAAGCCGACACATTGAACGCCGTACGCGATCTCGGAATCCCCGTCATTCACGACGACGCCACGCGTCAGGCCGCACTCGAAGCGGCAAACATCACAGACGCGCGCACCATCATCATGGCAAGCCAGAATGACGCGATGAATTTGCAGATCGCGCTCAAAGCCCGTAGCCTGAACCCGAAGATTCAGGTCGTCGTTCGCATCTTCGATGAAGACTTTGCCCACGCGCTACAGGATCAATTCGGCTTCATTGCATTGAGCGCCACCGAAATGGCCGCGCCGGTGTTCGCCGCCGCCGCTTCCGGCGTGGATATCACCAATCCCATTTCCGTCGAAGGCCAACTGCTCAGTCTTGCGCGACTCACCATTTCCAATAACTCCCCCTTTGCCGGCAAAACTGTCGGATACGTGGAGGATAACTACCATCTCAACATTGTTCTGCTCCGCCACGACCATCAATCCGAAATGCATCCCACCGATAAAAGCCCGTTGAACGCGGGAGATACCATCGCCGTATTGGGCGTGCCCGCACAACTGAGCAAACTACTGCACGACAATGAATGACGAAGACAGTAGTAGTCCGCTTATCGGCGTAGTCGGGCCGTGCGGCTCGGGAAAATCCACGCTCATCAGCGGGCTGGAGAAACGGGGCTATCGCTGCCGTCATATCGCGCAGGAACATTCCTACGTCAAAACCATGTGGCAGGTCATTACCCATCCCGACATCCTCATTTTTTTGCAATGCTCGTTTGAAAACTCCACCACGCGCCGAAAATTAAACTGGCTCCCTGCCGATCATGAAGAACAACAGAGAAGGCTATCTCACGCTCTGGTCCACGCCGACCTGGTCATTGATACCGATACATTAACAGCGGAAGATGTCCTCGCCCGGGCATTGGACTTCCTGATTCGGCAAAGTGCGTAGCATATCATCCCCGTATGGGGACCATACGGGTGGATAAACTTGCCCAATCAGTTGAGTCTACACGACAGAATTACCTCTTCGAGTCAAGCGCGACGCACCCTCTCACAAGAAAGAATCCAATGAAAAAGTTTTACCTCCTCTCAAGCCTCACGCTTCTTTTCCTGACCTCATGCCTGTTCGTTTCAAAATTAATAGACTCCACACCCGAGCCGATTCCCCCCACCGCGTCGCGCACGCCTGCCATTCCACCCACATTCTCCATCCCCCTCCCGCCGACCATTTCCCCCGCGGACCGATCCATTTACGCAGACGGCCTCGCGCCCGAATACCAGGACATATTAAGTGAACTACCCTACGCCAGCGTGTACGATATCCGCTTCAGCATCGCCGAAGACCTGACCAATATCATCGGAAGCGAAACGGTCATCTACACCAACGCCGAAGACGTGGAACTCAGCGAAGTCAAGTTTAGACTGTTCCCCAACATCCTCGGCGGCGACATGCATGTGGACGAAGTGTTTGTAAACAATGAGACTGTCATCCCCAATTACGCACTCGACGACAGCCTGCTTAGCGTGCCGCTCAAACAACCCCTGAAACCCGGCGAATCCGTCACCTTAGGCATGGACTTCACCCTGCGCGTTCCGCAATCTGTCGAATTGAATTACGGCGTGCTGGCCTATTTTGACAATGTACTCGCCCTCGCCCATGCCTACCCCATGATCGCGGTCTACGATGACGAGGGTTGGAATGCCGAAATCCCGCCGCAATCGGGTGATGTGACGTATGCCGACATGTCCTTCTTTATTGTCACTGTGGAAGCGCCGAAGGATGTGGTACTCGTCGGCTCGGGGCGGGAGATAAACCATGAGAATAACGGAAGCAGGCAAATGGTCAGGTATGAAGCGGGGCCGGTGCGCGATTTTTATCTGGCGGCGAGTCCCGATTACCAGGTCGTCACTGATGAAGCGGGCGGAGTCGTGTTGAGGTTTTACGCGCGCAAGGAATTTCAGACGGGGGCGGTCCGCGCGTTGGATGTGGCGGCGCGGTCGATTGAAATCTTCGAGAAGCGATACGGCCAATATCCATACACCGAACTGGATTTTGTCTCCACACCCACGTATGCGCTGGGAATCGAATACCCCGGCATGATCGCCATCACTGAATGGATCATCGATCCCAATGCCGAATATCTCGAAGGGACGGTGGCGCATGAAGTGGGACATCAATGGTTTTATAACCTCATCGGCAACGACCAGTTGGACGACCCCTGGCTGGATGAATCGTTGACGCAATTTGCCACGCTTGAATATTTCACCGACCGTTACGGGCAGGGCGGATACGATGGGTTTCGCGCCAGTTTGGAATCGCGCTGGGAAAATGTAAACCTCGAAGAAATTCCCATCGGCCTGCCCGTGCGCGAATATGACG
>JACPVD010000075.1 GCA_016191895.1 Chloroflexota bacterium
GACGTTTGGCACGGTGCGGTGAGACGAGCACCCATTCGCCTGTGAGGGCATTGTAACGGCGGTGTGGATTGTTTAGCAAATTTGCCTCTTGACAAAGGATTATCGTTCTTGTAAACTAATGTTACCGTTCACGTGAACGGTAACATTATACTTTATTTAGCCATGTCCAACCGACCAACCATCCGTGATGTTGCCCGTCAATCTGGTGTATCGCACCAGACGGTTTCGCGCGTTATCAACGGGAAGGAAGATGTATCGCCCGAGACCCGCACATTGGTGGAGGCCGCGATTGAGGAACTAGGCTATCGCCCCAGCGCTGTTGCGCGTTCGATGGCACAGGGTAAGACACACACCCTGGCTTGCATCTCCCCCAACCTGACCGATTTCACCTTTGCCAGCATGATCGAGGGTGCAGAAGTGGAAGCCCGCCAGTACAAGTACTTCATACTGTCGTCATCCGCTTCCGACTCGCAGACATTCAAGGAACTGGTCAACGAACTGGTGGGGCACCGCCGCGTGGACGGGTTGATTGTCATTAACCCATATGCCGATGATCGTTTTCAATTCATCCCCAAAGATGTTCCCGTTGTGTTTGTGGGTGCCAGCGCGCGCGAGGAAAATATCTGCTCAGTGTCGCTGGACGACGAAAAGGTTGCATATGACGCGACGCGGCACTTAATTCAACTTGGACATAAACACATCGCCCTGATCACCGGCCCGATGGAAGAAGATTGTTCGCGCGACCGTGCCGAAGGCTACCGCCGCGCACTTGATGAAGCCGGGTTTGCTTTTGACGAATCCATGGTCGTAGAAGGCGACTGGACCGCCACATCCGGGCAGGATGCGTTGCTTTCCTTCCTCGAGCAGGGACGCGTCCTCGATGCGGTCTTCGCACAAAACGACCGGATGGCAATTGGCGTGATGCGCGCCGCGCGCGACGCAAACATCAAGGTGCCCAGTCAACTGGCGGTTATCGGCGTGGACGACATGCCCTTATCCTCCTACTTCGACCCACCACTGACCACCATGCGGCAGGATATTCCCCGTATTGGACGCGAGGCTGTTCGGATTTTGCTGGAAATCGTCGAGAAAAAACAATCGAAAGTATGCGGTTTGAAATTGTCAGCAGAGTTGATCGTCCGTCAGTCTACATTGAAAAAAGGAGGTGAGTGAAGCCAGACAGCCTTATCAAGCAACAATTCGCCTTTAATTCAATATCCAAAAAATATTTTCAAGGAGAAGTAGGTAATGAAAAAGAACATGTTATTCAAGGCTTTTAGCCTGTTGTTGATCGTATCATTTGCGCTTACCGCTTGTGGGACGCCCGCGGCAACTGAACCCGCCATGACTGAAGCCCCGGTTGCAACTGAACCCGCCATGACTGAAGCGCCTGCCGCTACCGAAGCGCCGATGGCTGATGTTTCCATCCGCTGGCGCACCCGCCCTGACAACCAGGAAGAGATCGATGTCTATAGCGAGATCAGCACCACATTGGATGCAGAACTCGATGGCATTACCCTCACCTATGAGCCCGGTGGTTCCGAAGGCGCAAATTACCAGGACCAACTCCGCTCCGAGATTGCAGCCGGCACAGCCCCGGATGTATTCTGGATTCCCGGAACTGATGTTGCCGACTTTGCGACCCGTGGTTTGATCTTGAATGTTTCAGACCTTGCCGCCAACACAGAAGGCTTCAACGTGGATGATTTCTACGCCGGCCCGATGTACCACCTCACCTACAATCCTGAGTCCGCCGCTTCCGGCGCTGACTCTGGCGCTCTGTGGGGTCTTCCCCGTGATGTGTCCACCTTCGCTCTTTACTTAAACATGGATTTGATCAACGAAGCTGGCGCCCCGGATCCTCGCGAATTGGCAGCCAATGGTGAATGGGATTGGGATGCCTTCCTTGAAGTTGCCCAAGCCACCCGCGCTCTCGGTTCCGATGTCTACGGTTACGGCGCAAGCGCCTGGTGGGGACCCTACGGTGTCTGGCTGAACGCTTCCGGCGGCGGCTTCTTCAATGAAGATCGCACTGCCTGCGCGCTCAACACTGAAGAATCCCTTGCCGGTCTCGATTTCCAACGCTCCCTGTATCAGGACTATGATGTAGCCACCCCTTACGGTGAAGACCCCGAACCTCCGTTCCGCGCTGGCAAGGTTGCCATGTTCCAGAACGGTCGCTGGGCCACCCCCGGTGTCCGCACCGTGGACTTCGAATGGGATGTTGTTGAATTGCCCGCTGGCCCTCAGGGCACAGCCGGTAACTGGCTGTTCTGGGGCGCGTATGTGATC